>JAOARS010000067.1 GCA_025210415.1 Marinifilum sp.
GCTGTAGAAAAAGCATTCATCAAAGCAGTAGCAACTCCTTTTGCAAAAGTTACGGGATTTTTTTTACCAATAATTTTTAGTAACAAGCAGAGAACAAGAAGGGCATGAATTGCTAAGCCCAGCAGTACTGTCATGCTAAATTTACCTAAAGAAACCAATTCAGGAAGAAATCCATCATAACCACCAGCTTTACCAATTCGGGCTGTAATCAATCCAAATATTCCAAGTGGTGCAATATACATTACCCAATTTACCAACTGCATAACACCATCGTTTAAAACAGATAGAAATTGTATGGTCTTTTTTGCTTTTTTGCCAAGTGAGGATAAAGCTGCACCAAAAAAAAGAGAGAAAATAATTAAGGGTAAGATATCCATCTTAGCCATGGCAAGAAAAAGGTTATAAGCAATTAACCCTTGTTGCTCTTTTTCAGGATTTCCTACAATTAACTGTTTTAGAGTTTCCGATATTGCTGTGCTTTTCGAAATGTACTGCTCATTGCCTTCAGGTAACTGAATATCCAATCCGCTTCCTGGTTGAATAAAATTGACCAAAACAATTCCCAAACATACTGATATAGCTGTTGTAGACAGGTAGTAAACAAGTGTTTTGCTTCCAATTTTTCCAAGGTTCCTAAGGTTATCTAATTTCGATATTCCTACTAGCATTGACAGTACAACCATTGGAACAACCAGCATCATCAGAATATTAAGAAATATTTCACCGAATATAGAAAATTCTAAAGCCAGTTTTGGAAATAGGCCACCTACTATAAAACCTAAGAAAATAGCAATAACAATGCTGATCAAGAGTATATTAGCATTAGTTAAATTTGTGACGCTATTTGTTTTTTTTAAAAACATTAGATTATTATGAAACCAAATGATCAATATTTAGTACAATAAATTTTAGAAAGCTAATTAAGCTTGGCTTATGAGCTAAGCGAAATATTAAAAAAATCGAATTTAATACGTGTTTGCGTTGAATATTAACAACATAAACCTTTGTGTTAAGAATGTCAATTGTTTTTGATTAAAAAAGGCTATGTCAATTGTTTTGTTTCAACTTTATGCTATTATTTAAGATCACTGTATTCAATGAATAAAGATTTACTCTTTGCTTTAATTCAAAATCCCAACCTTATTCCTGGAATTTACAACTATTGTGATGGATGGTGTGAGCGTTGTAAATTTACTGCTAATTGTCTTAATTATAAGATGATGGAAGAAGGTGTGCCTGATTTAAAATCAACAGAACATGATACTGAATCAGAAGCTTCATCAGCCATGGAAAATTTAGATGAAATGTTTCAGCTTAGCATGGAATTATTGAATCAGGCGGCAAAAGGTTTAGGTATGGAATTACCTGAACAATCGGGAGATTTTAATACAGAAGAAGAGGAAGAAAAAGATGAATTGATTTTTAAAAGCCAGTTAATGTTACAGGCCGATAAATATTCTGAATTGGTTGATTCCTGGTTTGCCGATTTTGAATCCTTGTTGTTCGTAGGCCCTCATACTTTAAAAGAAATATTTGACTTTAAGGATGAAGAAGAAATGAATGATAATGAATTACTGGTTTTTAACAAGTCGGAAATTATACGTTGGTTCCAGTTTATTATTCCCAGTAAATTGTTTAGAGCTCTTAGGAGTAAAGCAAATACCGAAGAAACGGGTAATGAGTTTTATGCTCACGATAGTATAGCTTCGGCTAAGGTTGCCCTGATTTCTATTGATAATTCTATTGATGCCTGGACATGCTACATGAATCAATTTCCGGGAGCAGAAGATCGTATGTTGCCAATTTTACTTCTTTTGTCTGGGCTAAGAACATTAACCGAGAAAGTTTTTCCTGAAGCCAGAAGTTTTGTTCGTCCGGGATTTGAAATTTAATACGGTTTTATAAACTAAATTACTCACACGATGCCAATAGGTTGCTTACAATTAATCCGATAAATAAATTTTGGATATTTTTTGAATAAAGAAAAAGATACAATGCCACATGATCTACCGATTTCAGGTAGAAAGAATTAAGCCTTTAAATGGATTGCCCTGGTGTTTTAGTGTGATTTTTGCTGCAAATACTAAAAAAACTTATATTCGCAGCAGATTGAGCTTACAATTAGTGGTATTTTACGCTATGGAAGACCTTAACATCATATCGCTTTGGCTCATCGCAGAATTCTTCTGTGTACCATAGCTTATATTTTCACAATCGATATAACATTTAAATCAGAACTTGTATTTTTTATTGCAGGATTACTGATGGAGGATACCATTCGTTTTCGCATGTTCGATACTTTCATTTAATGTTTGTTTTTAATTGTGATTTTGTAAATGTTTTAATCAGATAAATGATGAGTTTAAGAGTTAAAGCAATTTTATTGCTTTTGTTGGGAACTATTTTTTGGGGAATGACCTTTGTCTTTATAAAAGATGCAGTGTCTGTAATTAGTGTTGCAGGTTTTTTAGGATATCGATTCTTATTGGCAGGAATTGTACTTGCTCTGATTTTTATAAAAAGAATTAAACAGTTGAATTTTGAAATTTTAAAATATAGCTTGCTGATGTCGTTGCCATTGCTGGCAAGCTTTCTGGCTCAAACCATTGGTTTGCAATATACCAGTGCTTCAAAGGGTGGATTTATAACAGGGCTTTCCGTAGTATTTGTTCCTTTAATTTTATCTGTAATACAAAGAAAACTACCATCTGCGAATATATTGCTTGCTGCTGTATTGGCAACATTTGGCTTGGCATTGTTAACTTTAAGTAGCAATTTGCAATTGAATATTGGAGATGTTTGGGTTTTTCTGTCGGCAATTTTATTTGCCATTTATATCATTATGGTAGGAAGAATTAGTCGAAAATGCGATGGAGTATTATTATCCATTATTCAATTTTTAATTGTGGGAATGCTTTGTACCTCCTATGCTGGATTTAAAGGGGAGCTGTTTGTACCTACACAATTTAAATTATGGCAGGCCATATTGTTTACAGCCTTATTCGCCACGGCCTTTATGTATACAGTTCAGAATTACTACCAAAAATACATTTCAGAAATTACAACCTCTATCATTTTCTCCTTTGAACCTTTGTTTGCAGCCATTACAGCTTACTTTTATTTGAATGAGCAATTGAGTGAGAAAACAATAATAGGAGGCTTGTTAATATTTGTGGGAATCCTCTTTGCAGAATTAAAAATGACAGATTTAAAAACTGTATTTTGGAAAGCAGATTAAACAAAAAAGTCGGGAACCACCCCGACTTTTCTATATTCACTTTATAACCCCATAACTCTATGAAAAAACCACTTTTCTTTTTGTTATACTACAAATATAGACTCAAAAAGGGTTAAGCCCTGCGAAAAAGTGTTAAAGAAGTTTAAAACTTTAATTATCTTGCTTTTTTAGAATGAATCAGAATAAAAATAAATTGATATGAGGCTTCTTAATTATCTAATATGTATGGGTATTTGCATACTATTTTCTTGTCAATCTAATTTACAAGAAGAAAAAAAATTAAAATCGGTTTACAATGCTGAATTAGCAGAAAAATTGAAAGCCGATCAGTATGGCATGAGCAAATATGTTATGGCCTTCTTAAAAAGAGGTCCAATACGCAGTCAGGATTCAATTACTGCAGCTAAGCTGCAAAAGGCTCATTTGGAAAATATTGGCAGATTGGTAAAAGAAGGAAAACTGGTTCTTGCGGGTCCGTTTTTTGACGATGGAGAGATAAGAGGAATTTACATTTTTGATGTTGAAACCATTGAAGAAGCCAAAGCATTAACAGAAACCGATCCGGCAATTAAGGCTGGCAGATTGGTAATGGAGTTGCATCCGTGGTACGGAACGGCAGCATTAAAACAAGTAAATGAGCTGCACAAAACCATTCAGCAACAAAATATAACTGAGCAATAGTATTTATAAAATGTTTTAACGGAATTGTTTATTACATTTGCTACATAAAAAAGAATAAAGTTGGATATTTCTCTGGTTACCGAATACTCGTTGTGGTGGATATTGCCGATTTTTGTGATTTCGTCAGCAATTGTTTATCGCTTATATTTTTACAATCAAAAACTAGCAAGTGAAATAGCTGTTTGGAAAGTTTCAATTCTTTCTTTGCTTCGATTTTTAGCTGTTTTTCTTCTGTTCTTATTGCTTATTGGCCCCAGAATAAAGCATCAAAAAAGAATTGAAACCAAACCAATATTAATTTTTGCGCAGGACAATTCATCATCATTAAAATCAGGAAAAGATTCTTCTTATTACCTGAATACATATCCAAAAGAGCTTAAAGAGCTGATTTCCTCATTTGAGAATGATTACGATGTAAAAACAATAAGCTTTGGCAATAAGATTTCAGACTTATCGAAACTCGATTTTAAAGAATCAGTAACCGATTTTTCCAAATTGTTTCAGTTTGTGAGGGACAATTATGGAAATTTTGAAAATGTTCAAATGCTGCTGGCAAGCGATGGATTATACAATACCGGGGCAAATCCGCGTTATTTAAGTGCCGATTTGGGTATGTCAACACATTGTGTACAGCTTGGAGACACAATTGATATCAATGATGTATCTGTATATTCTATAAGGTCGAATCGAATTGGTTTTACGAATACCAAATTACCAATAAAGATTGGAGTTAAAGCTTTAAACTCCGAAAATAGTACTTTAGAAATTGAAGTTAGAAACAGATCTAAACTTTTAATTCAGGATAAAATTAAAGTAAACTCCGATAATTTTTATCAGGAAAAAGACTATTTAATTGATACTGAACAGAAAGGTTTACAGAAGTATAATGTGAAGTTGATATCGGGTACTGAGGAATATTCTCTTAAAAATAATGAAGCAGAGTTTGTTGTAGATGTTTTGGATTCGAAAAGAAAGATTGTTATTTGTTTTGACCAATACCATCCGGATATTGCAGCAATAAAATCGGCAATTTTAGAGAATTCCAATTTCGATTGTGAGTTGGTAAACCTATCTCAACAGAATTTAAATATCGGAGAAGCCAATCTGTTAGTATTGTATCAATTACCTTCCAAAATTAACAAATATCAAGACCTCTTTAAGCAAATGGAATATGCCAATATTCCATCGTTATTTATAGTAGGAGCTAATACTGATTTACAGGTGCTTACTACTTTAAGTAATGGAGTAAGTTTCGACAATAGAAATTCATATTATCAAGATGCAGTTTATGTGGAGAATCAAAAGTTTTCTCTTTTTAATTTGCAATCCAAAGAGAAAAATGTGTTTGAGAAATTGCCACCTTTACTGGCACCATTTGGCGACATTAAGCTTATGGCTGAATCTCAAATATTGGCATTTCAACAAATAAAAGGTGTTGCAACGCAATATCCATTGATCGCTTTTACTGCAAAGGAGAATCGAAAAATAGCATGGATTTTTGGAGAAGGAATTTGGCGATGGAAATTGAATGAGTTCCAAATGTTTGATTCCAATTCTAACTTTAATGATCTTACCAATAGAATTGTACAATATTTAGCTTTAAAGGAAAAAAAAGATCAATTAATTATTAAGCACAAGAAAGATTTTTCGGAAGGCAATCCAATAGAAATTCAAGCAGAGTTGTATAATAAAAGCTATCAGCTTGTAAACAATGCCAACCTTCAATTTGTTTTAACCGATAAAGAAGGAAATTCTTATAATTATCAGTTTACGAACAATGAGAGTGATTACAGTTTAATTATTAATTATCTGAAAAATGGAAGGTATAAATACAAAATTGAAACAATTGGTTTAAGTGAGAACATTGAAAAAAATGGAGAATTTATAGTTCGGGCAGACAATATAGAATCTAAGCGTCTTCAGGCAGATCCAATGCTTTTAAGACAAATTGCCAAAAGTTCAAATGGGAATTATTTTAACAGATTCGATTCTGAAAAAATCAAGGACTATTTTTTGAAAGATGCAAATAAAAAATCAATAATTTCTTACGAAACGAATTACGGAAATGCTGTTGATCTGTTGTATTTATTAAGTTTCATTATTATAGTAATGATTTTGGAATGGTTTTTGAGAAAATATTGGTTGGGAAATTAGTCCTGACCGCATGAAATTTCATACGAATGAACAAGCTACAACTACTTATAAAAACTAAATTTCGCAAATTTCTATTTGTAGGTATTATACCGCTTCTATTTAGCAGTTGCCAAACTATGGCATTATTTGAATTCGAAAGCTTAAAGGCTCCTAAAGTTATTATTCCACCTGATGTTAAAACCATAGGATTTGTAGATAGAAATTTGAGCTTTGATGTGGATACTCTATCTTCATACTATGTGATGAATGAATTAACCATTAAAGATACAATCAATCATGATAAGGTTCGTGCCATTAATTGTTATCTCGGGTTAAGTGAGAATCTTTCGAATTATTATGCATTGGATAGCATTTCTTTTACACGCCTGCCTAATCAACATTTGTCAGGAGCAAGACGATATGATCCAATTTCTTGGGAACGAGTTGATAGTATTTGCCAATCAACAGCTTCGGATATTCTAATTTGTTTGGAAGATATTCAGATTTTTAATGAATATGAAATCATAAAAGGTGAAGAGAATTGGGGAATAACTGATATTAAATATTTTGTGGTTTGGAGAATTTATGATCCATTGTTGCAAAAATTTCATGATGAAAGAATGATTTCGGATAGTTTATATACCGAAGTAAGTTCATATTCATATGCAAAACTAATTGAGGAGCAGATGCCAACACGCCAGGAAATTAATATTGAAGTTGCCTATGAAGTTGGTAGAAACTATGCCAATTTAATTTCTCCAGCCTGGGATTCGTTTACCAGAAAGTATTTTGTTGCCGGACATCAGGATTTTTCTTTGGCTCATTACTATTTAAATAACGATAGTCTTGATAAGGCAATTGAAATTTGGGAAAAACATGCCGATGCGGAAAATAAGAAACTGGCAGGTAGAGCAAGCTATAATTTAGCCATGGCTTACGAATTGAAAGAGGATTTTCAACAGGCTGGCCATTGGATTCGAAAAGCAATTCACAAATATAAAGAAATTGAAAAAGTACCTTCCGAAATTAAACATGTAAAAGAATATTATAATGAATTAACCCTCAGAACACAAAACAATTACCTATTAGATAAGTTCTTTGGGAAAGATGAAAAACAATAAAAACCTACCCCTGAAAGTGTTTAATTTCAGGGGTTTTTTAATTTTGTTCTCCGAATTAAAAAATAAATAGATGACAGCAACAACGATTTTATACATCCTATTGGGAATTCTGAGCTTCGATTTTATTCTTGAAAGAGGATTAGATATTTTAAACCTGCGAAATTGGTCGCCAACACTTCCTAAAATTTTAGAAGGAATATATGAAAAAGACAAATACCTGAAATCTCAGGAATATCAGAAAGAGAAGTATAAATTGAGTTTTATTTCATCAGCACTAAGCTTTATTACAAGCTTTTTAATGATTGCATTAGGAGGTTTTGCTTGGGTGGATGAGTTGGTACGGGAATATACAACAAATCCAATATGGTTGGCTTTGTTATTTTTCGGAATAATCATGTTGGCATCAAGTATTATTAGCTTGCCATTTTCCTATTATTCTACATTTGTGATTGAGGAAAAGTATGGATTTAACAGAACAACACTTAAAACTTTTGTTCTTGATTTAATTAAAGGCGGATTATTAGGAATGATAATCGGAGGTGGATTGTTGGCATTGCTAATATGGATTTACCTTCAAACTACAAATAACTTTTGGTGGATGGCTTGGGCGGTATTAGCAGCATTCATGATATTTATGACCATGTTCTATTCATCTGTAATTGTACCTCTTTTCAACAAACAAACACCATTGGAGGATGGCGAACTAAAAAATGAGATACAAAAATTTGCAGATAAAACAGGCTTTAAGCTTGATAATGTTTTTGTTATGGATGGTTCAAAAAGATCATCAAAAGGGAATGCATACTTTAGTGGATTGGGAGCCAAAAAGCGAATTGTATTATTTGACACCTTAATTAGTGAATTATCAACAAAAGAGATTGTTGCAGTACTTGCACATGAAATTGGTCATTACAAGAAAAAACATACTCGAAGTGGAATCGTTTTATCCTTACTTCAAACTGGATTGATGTTTTATATTTTTTCCATTTTTATTGGTAATCCGCAATTATCTGAAGCCTTGGGAGCTGAACAACACGGATTTCATTTGGGATTGATAGCTTTTGGAATTTTGTATTCTCCAATTTCCAGCATATTGGGTTTGGGTATGAATTTACTTTCAAGAGCCAATGAATATCAGGCAGATGAATATGCAAAGAAAAACCATGATGGACAATCTTTAGGTAATGCATTAATAAAACTATCGGTAAGCACTTTAAGTAATCTTACACCGCACAAAGCTTATGTGTTCTTTTATTATTCGCATCCGACACTATTACAAAGATTAAAAGCAATAAACTTTGCCAAGAACAAAGATTAGTTTTAATACTTAACGTGAAGTAAGAAATTGACGAAGGATTAATGTACCGATTGTTACATTGGATTTTACTCAAAAAGTATCACGAGAGATAAATGATATTTTTCTTGACACTAGCAACAGTGTTCAATAACTCTAAAAACCAACGAACCATTAATATTATGCATGCAGAAATAATAACCATAGGAGATGAAATATTAATTGGTCAAATTGTGGATACAAATTCTGCATGGATGGCTAAAGAACTTACTAAATATGGAATAAGTGTTACCAAAATAAGCAGTATATCCGATGAGGCAGAAGAAATAATTGAAACGGTAGAAGCTGCGATGAAAAGATCTCCTTTGGTATTGATGACTGGGGGATTGGGACCTACAAATGACGACATTACCAAAAAGACGCTTTGCGATTATTTTGGAATGAAACTGGTTCAGGATGATGAATTGTATCGAAAGATACAGGAACGTTTGGCCAGATATGGAATTCCTATGAATCGATTTAATTGTGAACAAGCGCTGATTCCCGATGGCGCCAGAATAATTCCCAATAACTATGGTTCGGCTCCTTGTATGTGGTTCGAGAAAAACGATAGTGTGTTGGCCTCAATGCCGGGAGTACCTTTTGAAATGAAAGGAATTATGCAGAATGGATTGATTTCTGCGATTAAAAAATACTTTTCTACACCTGAGATTGTTCATAAAACGATAATGACGGAAGGAATAGGAGAGTCTGTTCTTGCAGATATGCTAAGCAACTGGGAAGATAATCTTCCAAAGAATATGAAACTGGCCTATTTGCCATCTCCCGGAAAAGTAAGATTGCGTTTAAGCATAACTGGTAATAATAAAGATGAACTTGAGAAGTTGGTAGATTTGGAAGTTAAAAAGCTTCAGGAATTACTTCCTAATAATATTTTTGCTTACGACGATCAGGCAATAGAGGAGATCGTTGCCAAACTGCTTTTAGAAAAAGGAAAAACTATGGCAACTGCCGAAAGTTGCACAGGAGGATACATAGCACATTTAATTACCTCTCATGCAGGAAGTTCAGCTTATTTTAAAGGGAGCGTTATATCTTATGCCAACGAGATAAAGGAAAACCTACTTGGAGTTAATCCTAAAGATTTAGAAGAGTTGGGTGCAGTAAGCCAGGAGGTAGTTGAACAAATGGCAATAGGGGCAAGAAAGGCAATAAATACCGATTATGCTGTTGCTACCTCAGGAATAGCTGGTCCTGATGGAGGAACCGAAGATAAACCTGTAGGAACAGTTTGGATTGCACTTGCCGGAGACTTTGGTGTAATATCGGAAAAACTGGAACTGTACAAAGTAAGAGAAAGAAATATAAAGGTTTCTGCTTTTAAGGTGTTAAACCTTCTTCGTAAGGAATTGGAAAAATAACAATTACAATACTAAAATTTAAAAAGACTTTCAGAAATGAGAGTCTATTTTTTTGCTAATACCTGAATTATTATATAAAATAAGTCTTGATATTTATTCTATAATCAATTAAATTTCAGTAACTAATCCAGTTTCTAGTTTTGACATATAAATTTAAATTAATTTCATATACATCTAGATATTTGGATATATAGAATAAAGTATATACATTTGATCCGAAATCAATAAACAACCAATAAATAAACATGCGAAACATTATCTACCTATTGATCTGTTTTCTGTTTGTAAATACAAATCAATCTATTGCGCAGCAAACAGAATTACAATTGAGTTTAAAAGATGCTTTACAAAAGGCTGTTGAAAACAACAGGCAAATTAGCAAAGCGAAAGAACAAGGAAGAGCCGCAAAAGCTGAATTCCGACAAACCAATTCAATTTTTCTTCCCAATTTGAATTTATCTCATACTGCGGTTGCTACTAATGATCCATTGGCAAGTTTTGGATTTAAATTAAAACAGGAAATAACAACTCAGGCCGATTTTAATCCTGCCTTGTTGAATGATCCTGGCAGAGTAGAAAATTACAATACGAAATTTGAAGTTCAACAGCCAATTATTAACATTGATGGTGTATATGGAAGAAAGGCTGCGAATGCGAAAATGCAGGCTGTTGATTACACTACAGAACGAACCATTAATTTCACAAGATTCGAAGTTAAAAAATCTTACTATCAACTTGAACTCGCTCAAGAAGCGGTTGCAGTAGTTGAAAAATCATTGGAAACTGCAAAATCTGCACTTCAACTTACTCAAGACAATTTAGATCAAGGCTACGTGAAAGAAGCAGATCTACTATCAGCTAAAGTAAGAGTGTTGGAACTAAATAATAAATTGGCGGATGCAAAAAATGCCCAAAAGCAAGCAGGCGAATTTTTGGCTTATATGCTTGGTTTGAATATTCAGACAGATATTGTAACTACTGAAAAATTAGACCAAAAGCCATCTTTATTACAAGCAATTATAGGTAAGCAAGACAATGGTATGCGTTCTGATATCATGGCTTACCGCAAGAGCATGGAAGCTCGCGAAAATATGCTAAAATCTGAGAAAATGAGATTCTTACCAAAATTGAATGCCTTTGGCGCATATGAATGGAATGATTCAGAACTTTTGGGTACTTCAGCAAATAACTATATGATAGGTGCCAGCCTTTCATGGGATATATTTAGCGGATATAAGAATGTTGCCAAGGTTCAAAAGGCTAAAGCAGAGCTGAAAATTGCTGAATTGGATCTCGCTGATTATCTATCAAAATCAAATATGGAAATCAAATCAGCAAAAAGAAATATTAAAGTTGCCTTTGATAGAATTGAAACCAGCAAATTAGCAAGAGAGCAAGCAGAAGAGGCTTTTAGAATTAGAACCAACCGATACAAACAAGGTTTAGAAAAAACCATTGATGTGTTGCAGGCTGAATCGATCTCATTGGCCAAAAATCTTGACTACATCAACTCATTATATCAATATCATGTTACAGTGTTTCAACTGGAACTTTTACTTGAAAGCGAATTACAATAAACAAAACCAAAATCAAAAGAAATTACGGATATGAACTTTAAGACACTTTTATTAATAATTATTGCTGCCATGTTTGCTTGGGGATTCCAATCGTGCAGTAATCAATCAAATGCTGAGGAAAACCATAAGACTGATCTTACGGTGAGTGTGCAAACAGTTAAAATGACAAACCAACCGGAGCTACTTAGTTTTTCGGGTAAAATTGAAGCTGAAACGCATTCAAACTTAAGTACTCGAATTA
This sequence comes from Marinifilum sp., assembly GCA_025210415.1. Taxonomy (GTDB): domain Bacteria; phylum Bacteroidota; class Bacteroidia; order Bacteroidales; family Marinifilaceae; genus Marinifilum. The sequence goes on from JAOARS010000067.1 coordinate 11,707, forward strand.
TGGGACAAATTGCTAAAATTTATGTGGAGCCAGGCCAGAAGGTATCCAAGGACCAATTATTGGTACAGATTAAGGATCAGGATATTCAGGCAAAAAAATCACAGGTTAAAGCCAATATGATAAAGGCCGAAGCAGCCTTTAATAATGCAAAGAAAGATTTTGATCGATATACCATTCTTTTTAAACAGAAGAGTGCTTCTCAAAAAGAAATGGATGACATCACAACCCATTATAATGTGGCTAAGGCAGAATTGGAAGCAGTAAAACAGATGGAAGCAGAAGTAAATGAAATGCTTCGTTATACAGCTATTAAAGCTCCTTATGCAGGTGTTATCGCCAAAAAATACATGAACGAGGGTGATTTAGCTTCTCCAGGAATGCCATTGGTTGCTATAGAAAAACCTGGAGAGTATAAAGTGATGGCCAGAATACCTGAGACTGAAATTTTTAAGATTAAAAAGAATGATCCTGTAAAGGTTAAAATAAGTGCCTTAAACAAAATTATTGATGGAGAAATTACTGAGGTAAATCCTTCTGCCTTGTATACAGGTAATCAGTTTGAAGCTAAAGTAATTCTAAAACCAAGCACTGAACAGAAAGAGAAAATCTTTTCTGGTATGTATGCAAATGTTATCCTTGAAAAAGGTGGTATGCCTTCTGTTTTGATCCCAGCAGATGTATTGGTAAAGAAAGGACAACTGGTAGGAGTGTACACTGTTAGCCAGATGGGAACTGCAATGTTGCGTTGGGTAAGAACCGGAAAAACCAGTGGTGATATGGTAGAAATATTATCGGGTTTAAGTGAGGGAGAACAGTACATTGTTTCGTACCAAGGCAAAATATGGGATGGTGCAAAGTTAAGTATCAGTAATTAAAATTTGATTCACAGTTTAAGGATCGAGTTCTCACATCAAAAGAATTAAAGATGAAACGAGCATGATTAAAATAATGATTAAACACACACGATAATGATTATTTTGATCTTGCGGCTTCCATCTGGCAAATGGAAAAAAATTATAAACAGATGAAAACAGGATTTGCAGGCGGTATTGCCAACTTATTTATAAAATCAAAATTAACACCTCTTTTAATGGTTGCCTTCATGATAATTGGAGTGTACAGTGCGTATTTAACGCCAAGAGAGGAAGAGCCACAGATAGATGTTCCAATTGCTGATATTTTTTTAAGGTATCCGGGAGCAAGCCCTTCAGAAATTGAATCGCGTGTAATGCAACCTCTGGAAAAAGTAGTGGCTAACATTCCGGGTGTTGAATATGTATATTCCACTTCCATGCCCGGAGAGGCCATGTTAATTGTGCAGTTTTTTGTAGGCGAAGATGTTGAAAGATCTCTTGTTAAGATGTACAACGAGATCATGAAACATATGGATGAAATGCCAAAAGGAACATCATTGCCTTTAATAAAAACACGTGCAATTGATGATGTTCCGGTGTTGGGTTTAACTTTTTGGAGCGAAAATTACGATGATTTTCAACTGAAAAGAATCGCACAAGAAGTAAACAATGAAATTGAAAAGGTAGCCGAAGTATCGGAAACTAAGGTAATTGGTGGGCGTTCGCGACAAGTGAGAGTTGTGCTGAACCGTGAACAAATGGCAGGTTATCACATTGATGCCTTGAGTATCTCGCAACAAATTCAAATATCAAATCAGCAAATTGGATCAGGCTCGTTTAATAGTCACGATCAGGAATACCTGGTTGAAACGGGAAGATTTTTGGAGAATGCTGATGATGTATCCAATTTGGTTGTAGGTGTTTATAAAAATAGTCCGATCTATTTAAAACAAGTAGCGAAAGTTATCGATGGACCTGAGATTCCATCTCAGTATGTAAGTTTTGGATATGGAAAAGTAAATGAGGCCAAGGAGCAATTTAGGGGAGAATATCCTGCAGTTACCATATCGGTTGCAAAACGTCGTGGAGCCGATGCAATGAAAGTTTCCGAACAAATACTAAGTAAAATTGAAGTGCTTAAAAAAGATTTGATTCCTGCAGATGTTCAGGTTGATGTGACCCGAAATTACGGAGAAACTGCATCAGATAAGGTTGCAGAGTTGCTTCTACATCTTTTGGGAGCC
>JAOARS010000004.1 GCA_025210415.1 Marinifilum sp.
AATGGGTATTGGCAATCAAAGTTCTGTTTACCAAATGGGAGCTCACAGTTCAGCTTTAGTAATGCAGTTTGGTTACATGAATAGAGCATCTATCTCTCAATTGTATACATACTATACTCATGCTGAAATCATTCAGGATGGTGTAAAGAACAAAGCTGAAGCACTACAAGTTTATGGTAAGTTTAATTCGGCACATATCGACCAAACCGGATGGTTTAACAGAGCATATTCAACTCAGTTAGGCGGATATGGAAATGTAACTAACATTAGCCAGCATGGAAAAATGAATTGGGCAGATGCATTCCAAAGAGGTGGAGTTTATAATAAAGCATTTATCCACCAGAATGGATATGCCAACAGAGCATCAACATACCAGCGCGGAGGATTGTACAATACTGCTAAGATAGATCAGGATGGTAAAAGAAATAGTGCAAGAACAGTTCAGAAGTATGGTGGTGGAAATTTAGCTACAACTATGCAGGATGGTGTTAGGAACGTTGCATTTGTTGAGCAAATTCACGAAAGAAAAGGTGTAGTAAATGTACACCAAGTTGGCAACAGAAATTTTGCTGATGTTACTCAAAAATATGGCTTAGGTGATAAAGCAACTGTTGATCAGTTAGGAACAGACCAAAAAGCTTATATCTCACAAGTAGGAGGAGCTTATAATGAAGCTACAGTAACTCAAAGAGGTCATTTTAATATAGGTATTGTTGATCAAATTGGAGGATTGAAAAATGTAGCTAATATTCAACAAGCTAAGATAGGAAACTTCGCATTTGTTGGACAGTTTGGCGGAGAAAAATCTGATGCAGATATTAAGCAAGATGGATATTTCAACAGAGGTTGGGTATTCCAGTTCGATCAGGTAAGCAGTGAAGCTGATATTGTACAGAATGGAGATGACAATGTTGCAGTTATTGCACAAATGGATGGAATGCTTAATAAGGCTACTATTCTTCAAACAGGTAATGACAATACAGGTTTAACCTACCAGTGGGGTGATAACAATACTTCATTCCTAGAGCAAATTGGTAATGATCACTTTGGTCAGGTTATTCAAAATGGTAACGAAAACTTTGCTAAAACTCAGCAAGGTAATGCAGGTGTAGTATTCGGACCATGATTCTAAAGAAATTATCAGATTTAAATTCCCGCATTTGCGGGAATTTTTTCCTGATTAAAATTTTCACAAAATCGCTTATGCCTTTTTTATATAAATACATATGCTGCGCTCTGTTCTTATGTTTTAACAATCTTGTAATTGGGCAGAATTATAATCAAGAAGATCAACTTCTAACTCAATTGAATTATGGCCTTTCAAATGCCATCGAAGCAGAAAACACAGTTTCTGCTATTCAATACGGAAACGAGAATGAATTATTCATATCTCAATTTAGTAAAGAACAGGTGGCAATAATCCAACAGGTTGGTGTTGAGAACATTTTAGAAGCAGTTCAGAAAGGAAATCGTCAGGTTTTGGAGATTTTTCAGCGAGGAGATTTAAATTTTGTAGAATCTGTTCTAAATGGAAACAACATTTCTTCTAGCATTCACCAGTATGGTGATAACAATTCATTGCAACAAGAAGTTATTGGGAATAATAAGAGCTTTGAAATTACACAAGTTGGAAATGACAATGAATTAATTCAAATTGATGCCGGAACTACCAAAGGTTATGAAGTGACTCAGGTAGGAAATGGTATGACAGTTATAATACAAAGTGGTTTGTGAATACAGAGCAGGTTTAAATTGTTGGGGTATCCTTTTAAGGATACCCCTTCTTATTTTAAGATATTTTATGGAAATTAAATAAAAATTTTAGCTATTTAGAGTAATTTAACGCTTTCGATATTGATTTTGAACGATTGATTAGATACTTTTAATAAATGTTAGTAAAGATTATTGAATGACACTAAGACCTATTATACCAAGTATTTTATTGCTTTTAACACTGAATGTTTCTGGTATAAATACTTTGCAAAGTAAAATGAAAGCCTGGATTGAACTTGAGGGTGAAATAAGTAATTTATCAGTTTGTGCGAAATTCGAAAATTTAGGAGAACAAACAGTTACGATTGACTATCTTCTGAAGACAGAAAAGAAGGGACGATCCGGAAACTCATCTACAAGTCAAAGAGGAAAATGTATCTCGCAAATCAATAAAATTTTATCTTTATCCGAAGCAAGAATGAGTCTATCCACGAAGGATAATTTATTGGTGAGACTATACGTTTATCACAATAAGCAGTTGGTTGCTCAAGATTCGGTTGTTTTACATGGAGATAATGAGTAAATTAAGAAAAATTAAAATAGCTACCAGAATATGAAAAAATTCTACACACTCTTTGGGCTATCTATCCTGTTGGGATTGTCCATTTTTATAATATCGTGTAATGAAAGTACTGTGGAACCTGATTTGTATGGTTCAATAAGCGGAATGGTAAAGGCATCTGATGGAAACACACCAATGGAAGGTGTTACAATAACTACTAGCCCTGGTACTACTTCTGTAACAACAAATGCAGAAGGCAAATTTAATATTGGTGAAGTATTGGTCAACGATTACTCTGTAACAGCGGCAAAACAAGATTACTCCTCAAAAAATATAAGTGTAAGTGTTCGTGAAGGTCAGGACTTGGTAATGGATATTGTTTTAGAT
>JAOARS010000068.1 GCA_025210415.1 Marinifilum sp.
GGAATTAGTGTACTGGCTAAAAAGAAATATATCCTTTCATTATTTGTTTCTGAAATATTTGCCGACATCAAGTAAATTAAAATCGAACTTTCATTTTTTCAGATACGCAGGAGCTCTCTTTGTTAAGCCGTCAAATTTTAACGTTTATGAAGATTTTGCTTTGGAAGTATATTCAAGAAAATTCAGAGAAGACCTGCGAAGAACACTAAGGAGAGTTAAAAAAGATGGCTTTGAAATGACTGTGGAACAATGCGAGATTAATGAAAAAACTTTAAAGACAATCAGGAGTATATCAGCCAGCAAAACTACTGATGGAAAAAGTAATTTATATGCAGACAAGCTGAAAGAAGGTTTTCATTTGAATATGTACCGACAACACCAATCAAAAGTCATTTTTATAAAATTTAACGGAAAAGCTGTAGCCTACGGCACTACCATAGACTTTAACGGAAAAAGAATAGGAGTTGATGCTGCATTTGACCGAAATTACAGGAGGTATGGTGTTGGTGTACATTGTATCGACCAGATTATTAGAGCAAGCTTTAAAGACGGAGTTCAAGTATTATCTTTTGGGTTGGGAATGGATGCATATAAGTTTCAGTTTGCAAACTGTATAGAAGAGTTTTTTATGTGCTACGATTTCAAATTCAGGTTAAAATCGCTATTGGTATTGCCCTATTTTAAATACAGGCTTTTAAAAACCAATAAAGAAATTCAAGCTGTAATTGATGGGTTATCGGCCATCAAGAAACCCATAAAAATAGAAACGAAGCCTAAAAAAAGAGAAATTATAGTTCTGTCGGCAGAAAAAAAACTACAGCATTCAAGCTAATAACCAACATATGAATACACTAAAAAAATACATAGCTGATACTTTGGCATTCATTCTTTTATTACTGTTTGAACGAGGAGCATTAAAGCAGATTGAAAACCAGGTATTGTCAATCTATTTTCACAATCCATCCTTTGTTCTTTTTAAAGGCATCATTCAATTTTTGGTAAGAAGAGGCTTTCATTTTATTTCCGAAGATGAATATTATGCCATTTTAAGTGGAGAAAAAGAGCTGCATAAAAGAACTGCATTTGTTTCATTTGATGATGGGTGGAAAGGCAATCTGAAATTGATACCAATACTTGAAAAATATAACATTCCGGCTACATTTTTTATTCCGGTAAGACCAATAATAACAGGTAATTTTTGGTGGGAATTTGCACCTATGGTTTTAAATGAAAACTCTGAGTTTAAATCAGCCGAAGAACTTAAAAAAATGCCTAACAACAAAAGAATGTTACTCATTCGCGATGTGGCTTCAAGATATGAATTAAAGCGATCATGTATCGATTTGTCCGAATTGAAAAGCCTTTGTAAGCATCCTTTAATTTCAATAGGTTCTCATACCTATCATCATCCAATTACCATAAAATGTACCAATGAAGAATTGGAATTTGAGTATCGCGAATCTAAGCGCACACTTGAAGATTGGCTTTCAACCGAAATAAAATCATTTTCATTTCCGAATGGAGATTACAACAATAGAGACCTTACATTATTGGAAGAGAACAATTATAAAATGGCATTTACAGTAAGTCCGGAACTAAATTCAAACACAGTTTCGGCATATCAAATCCCTCGGGTTTCTATTAATTCGAAAGGTGGCAAGTTTGAGAACATTGCCCGAATGCTAAGAATTTGGCACAGGTTTGTTCAGCCAATTCAAGAAAAACATAAAAAAGCAGTAATATTTAATGCTGAATTATCAGGAAATTAAAATCAAACAAGCAGTGAAAGAAGTACTCTACATAGCTCCGGGCAATCAAAATTCAAAAGGCGGAATTGGTTTGTGTGTTAACAATTATTCAAAGCACATGTCCGATTTTAAAGTACTGGTAACGCACCGGTTTAAATCCAGATGGTTGAATAGCATTTGGTTTCCATTATGTATTTTGGAATTGTTAATCCTTTTAATTAAAGACAGGGAACTTAAAATTTTACACATTCACGGAGCCTCAAAAGGGAGCTTTTATCGCAAATACATATTGTATGTTTTCGCAAGATTTTTTTCGAACAAAAAAATCATTTATCACATTCATGGCGGAGGCTTTCGCGATTTTTACCTTGGATCTTCAAAGTTTGTTCAACGAAGAGTCAGATATATGATCAACTCAGTTGACCTTGTAATTTGCTTATCGGAAAAGTGGAAACATTTTTACACAAGTGCATTTAAACCAAAACAAATTAAGATTTTAAACAATATGATTCTTCCTCCAAATAATACAGAGAGGATGAATTCCAATGACAAATACAAATTGTTGTTTTTGGGACTAATTGGCGATAACAAAGGCATTTTCGACCTGATTAAAACCATTGCTAAAAATAAAAAACAGTTCGAAAATAAACTGGAATTAAAAGTTGCAGGTAATGGTGAAATTGACAGATTAACCAATACCATTTCGAAATGGAACATACAGAACATGGTTCATTTTGAAGGTTGGGCTGATGAAAAAAAGAAAGAAGAACTTTTCAGATCGGCCGATGCATTTATACTTCCATCGTACAAGGAAGGATTACCTTTATCAATTCTTGAAGCCATGAGTTATGGCTTGCCAATCATATCAAGCAAGGTTGGTGGAATTCCCGATTTACTTCACAAAGGCAAAAATGGAATTCTGGTTGTTCCTGGAAACCAAAGAGCTATTAAAAATGCAATAGTAAAATTGATGAACAACAAAGACCTTTGCAAAAACTACTCACAAAACTCAGCAAAAACAGTTGTTGATTTTTATCCAGACCGTGTATTAAAATCATTACTCTCAATCTACCATGAACTACAAGGGAATAAAGGATTACTTTTTAAGCAAAATTAAATTCGGAATTGGGTTTGAAAAAGAACTAAAAAGAATACAAGAGTTGTACTCAATTAGCGAATCCCAATTGTTAGAATTAAAACACAAAGAATTTGTAAAGCAATATCGAAATGCCTTTCAGAACTCAAAGTTTTACAACAAACTCTATCAGGAGCATGGCTTAAGTGTAAACTCAGTAAAATCGATTGACGATGCCGAGAAAATACCTATAATCACAAAAGATGACATCAGGCATTGTGTCGATGATTTGCTAACAACCAATCGCTTATTTGTATATAAGGCTTTTACAAGCGGAACAACGGGTTCTCCTCTTAAACTCTATCGCGATTATCAGTCGGTTTGCAAAGAATATTCATACGGATATCACTTTCAAAATATTCATGGATACACATTAGGAGATAAAGTGATATCCATTAAGGGAGATTTGGATAAAGATGAAATCTCAAGATTCGACAAATCTTTAAATACCTTACATCTTTCCAGTTATAACCTGAATGAGAAAAATATCTTAAAATACTACGATTTAATTCGGAAATTTAACCCCAAAGTAGTTAAAGCATATCCGAGTTCGTTGCAGATTTTATCGACCGAACTGTACAAAAAAGGATTGGAATTGAACATACCAATTGCCTTTACTTCATCAGAAGTTCTTCACGATTGGCAGCGAAGCATCATAGAAAAAGTATTGCACTCAAAAGTTGTTGATTGGTATGGTAACTCGGAACAAACCATTGCTTTGGGGCAAGTAAAAGAAGATTTGTATCAGGATATTCCTCTGTACGGACATATAGAAGTAAAAGAAAACCATATCATAACAACCGGATTTATAAATAAATCTTTTCCCCTGATTCGTTATCAGGTTGACGATATCATTAAACTCAAGTGCGATTCGAGTTGCATACGCTGTTGCACATCAAGAATAATGGGGCGCGATAACCAATATGTAATGTTAAAAAATGGCCAGCAAATAGGATTGCTCGATCATGCTTTTAACTTCAACAACATTAAAAATATTTTGGCAGCGCAAATTGTTCAGAAAGTTCCCGGAGAAATTGATTTAAACATTATTCCCGATTTTAGTTTTACCGATAAAAACAAAGCAGAACTATTAAAAAACCTTACACAATTGGTAACCGACGATTGTAAGATACATTACAACGAGATTAGTGAAGATCAAATAATAAAAACAAAAGCAGGCAAATTTAATTTAATGGTTTCCTATTTGGATACCAAGGATAAAGATGCCACGGCGAAGGAGATTTTGAAGGAAATTGATACAGCTTAAAAAATTTATAAACCACGAATTATACAAATTACACGAATAGGTTCATCTGCGGAACATGCGAATTGCTTGTTATACCATTTTAAAAATGAAGTGAGCTATATTGATTATTTGGTATAATGCCGATGTAATAATGGTTGAGCCTTTTGAGTGAAACGAAAATAAGGCTCATTTCATTATACAATCGGTATTAGGTGGCATTTTTGATTATCCGGATGAATCAATTTTTAGTAAATGTGAATTGTTTGATGATTTATAATTCGTGAAAATTAGTGTAATTTGTGGTTAGTTTATTTAAGATATGGCAGTACAGTTAATTAAAGATTTAATTGCCTATAAAGTAAAATTTGGCAAAGCATTCGAACGCGAATTAAAGCGAATTATAGAACTTGATCAAATGTCTAAAGCAGAGATATTAGACTTGAAAAATCAGGAATTTATTAAGCAATATCGTAATGCATTTTCCAACACAAGCTTTTATAAGAAATTATATCAGCAACACGGTTTGGAACTGAATTCAATTAAAAATCTTTCTGATATAAAAAAGCTTCCAATTATTTCAAAAGCAGATGTTAAGGAAAATGCAAAAAGAATGCTCGCTAAATCGAGATTATGTGTATTTAAAGCCTATTCGAGCGGAACAACTGGCACACCATTGCAAGTGTATCGCGATTTTTCGTCAACAGTAAAAGAATATGCATACGGACATTTTTTTCAGCAAATGCATGGTTACCATTTGGGCGACCCGGTAGTTTCATTAAGAGGAACATTAAACCGAAATGCCTTTTCGTATTTCGATAAAAGCAACAATGTACTGTACTTGTCATCCTACCATTTAAAATCAGAAAGAATTGATGAATATTACCAATTGATTAAAAAATTTAAGCCCAAAGTAATTAAAGCCTATCCAAGCTCCATGCATATTTTGGCTACAGAATTGCATAAAAAGAATTTGAACCTGGATATACCAATTGCTTTTACTTCATCGGAAGTATTACATGCATTTCAGAAAGAAATAGTAGAGAAAACTCTGAATACAAAAATATACGATTGGTACGGAAATGCAGAACAAACAGTAGCATTAGGACAATTTGAAGATGAACTGTACCGCGAATTTCCACTTTATTCACACACCGAGTTCGAAAATGATCATTTAATCACTACAAGTTTTATCAACTCAGCTTTTCCGTTAATTCGTTACCGTGTTGATGATGTTGTACAATTGGCCTCGTGTAGCAATGGAACATGCATAATCAAAAAAATTGATGGCCGCGATGATGATTATATTCTTTTAAAAGATGGGCAGCGCATCGGACGACTCGATTTGGCTTTTAAGAAAGCAAGAAGAATTTTAGCAGCTCAAATTATTCAGGAACAACAAGGAGAAATTCAAGTGAATTTGATACCAGATAAGAAATTTGAACCCAAAGATCAAAAAGACATAGAATTGAACTTACGCGATTTAGTTGGGAACGATTGCCTGATTCATTTCAATAAAATAGAAACACATCAATTGATTAGAACTCCGAAAGGGAAATTTAACCTTGTGGTATCTCATATTAAATAATGTGAATCAAGAATTGAATTTTTTGCCTGAAAAGCAAATATGTAAAAGCACAGGACAAAGTCTTGTAAATGAAATCAAGAGCTGTAAGTCCGCCACATATTCAACAGAATTAATTTCCATCCGGTTTCAAATACAATTGAACCCTTGATTCGCATAACCTTAGCCATTTAAAGAATTTTTGCAGCCGACTGAGTGTTTAAGTCGCCAAAATAAGGATAAAATGTAAAAAGTTTCTAAGGTGCAAAACACCAAAATATCTGTAGAAAGCTTACCAGGTTAATAAATAAAGGTACAGAGTAACGTCATATTTAAAGATTAAAAATGAATGGTTTTTCAGAGAAAATACTTGTAGTAGGAGCAGGCCCGCAAGCCTTGTTTTTGGTTCGGGAGCTTAGTCGTTTAAACTATCAGGTAATACTAATTGGCAGGAAAAGCGAAATTGCAATGCACTCTAAATATGCCGAGAAAATTACCATCGAAAGCGAAGAACATTTGGTTCTGGAATTGAATTCGCTGGCCAGTGCAAACGCAAAACTGAAAGCATACGTAGCAAGCGGATTCTACCTGGCTTTTTTAATGAACCATTTCCCAAAGTTTTTTCAGTTGTTTCATGCCTGCCCTGGCCATAAAGCATCTGTAAGCCAATTAATGTGTAAAACAAAAACTTATGAATTGGCCCAAAAGGCAGGAGTTTTGTATCCACAATCTTTTTTATTGAACGATATTGACAGAAAGCAAATTGAAGAATTAAAATACCCGCAAATTGTAAAGTGGAACCAAGACATATACCTTTTTGCCAAACCCTCATTTAAAACAAGTTTGGTAAGGAATTCTACAGAAATGATTCAACTCATACAAAATGTAAACACTCAAGAAAAAAAATCATTAATTACACAAGAATTCCTTGGTGCCGATTTAAGCAACAATTTTTCCTATGGAGCATATGTAAACCAAGGTAAAGTAAAGTTGGATATCTGTGTAAACGAAGTCCGACACTTTCGATCAGGAGTTTCATCGGTTGTTGAAGAATACGCAGGAACTTATGCCGAAGCCATTACAAAACAAGCAGCACTAATAATAACCGAAACACAGTTTACAGGATTTTTAGATGTTGAGTTTAAAATTAAGGATGGCAACTTGTATCTGCTCGAAATAAACCCCCGGCCTTTTGGATTTATAAAAATCATGAAGAAAAAATACCCTGATTTAATTCCATATGTAATGGGACACAAAATGGTAGCTCATAAAAATCCACAAAAAGTAAAATGGATTAATGTATTAAGAGATATGGTTCTGATAATTAAAAATCCGGGAGAAGTTTTTCATATGCTTAAAGTTCTGTTCGATTTTAACAAGCGTACTTTCGATGTTTGGGACATTAACGACCCACTGCCGTTTTTCTATCAAATGAAAAGATAA
>JAOARS010000069.1 GCA_025210415.1 Marinifilum sp.
CATCTATTTATGCCAAAAGCAGGCAAATTCTTTGAAAAAATCATCATCATCCAATCTTAAAAACACTTCAAAATATCCCGATATTCTTTCAGATTTTTTAAAGCAAATCTTAAATAAATCTGATTTTCTGTGATAGCTATTTTTAAGCGAAATCAGGTTACTAGGCTTATTCAACGGACTCAATCATAAGCAATCATATAAAATCTTAAAAATCAGCATCAATTCATTCCTGGTTTCAACTCTTAATTGGTATTATTTCTTTTCAGGAAATTTATAATAGATTTTATTTACCATCTTCCAACCGTTAGGAAACTTATATAAGGAAATGTAATCAACGTAAGTTAATTTTTTACCAATAAAGAATTGAATTTTAGTTACGGCTGCATTACCGGTAATATCTATTGATTGGAACTTTACACTTACCTTTTTTTCACCAGTGCGGGGAAATTTACCATCAGCTTTTTTCTTTTTGGTCTTCTCTTTCCATTTGTCAATTGGCAAACTCCACATGCTGTTATTCTCACCAATTCCAATCAATCTAAAATCAGGATGAATTCCGGAATCAATTTTTTCCAGATCCCCTTCGTTTTGCAAACCATCTACATAAGCAGTTTGAATTACCTTTTTAATTGCTTCTTTTTCTTTTTTCATATCCTGGGCAAAAACACCAGAACCAAGCATTACGGCTACTAACAAAAACACAACTTTTTTCATTTTTTTCGATTTTTTAGGATGAGTAAAATACTTTGGCAATTTTGGAAAGTGGTTAATAGCAGCATTTTTTCTACGAGTAAATATATTCATTTCATGAAAATATTGCAATTGCGATATCGATTAGCAAAGTAAAATCTGAATTTTAAATGGACTATTCGCTGCAAATGACACATTGCTTATTTTAGATTTAGTCTAAATTAATTGCTTTTATGCTTATTATTTGGTATTTTTTTTCTTCCTCCTTATCCAATCAATTCTTTATTCATCCATCATCAAAAGTGATTTGTTATGCGATTTATTACATATAATGCAAAGAATTTCAGGAAGATTGAATACATTAGGTATTTACCGGAAACCATAAAAAGAGATATTGAAATTGTGGCAAAAGTTATTCCTTTTAAAACGAATAACTATGTGGTAGATTATCTTATTGATTGGGACAATTATGAAAATGATCCCATTTACATACTAAATTTTCCCAATCGGGATATGTTGTTGCCTGAACAGTTTGAACAGGTGAAACGTGGTATAGACCAAAAATTACCGGAAAACGAACTGTACAGGATTATTAATAGAATAAGGATGGAATTAAATCCTCATCCTGCTCAGCAAATGACGAATATACCTGAACTAAATGGAGAAAAATTAAATGGAGTTCAGCATAAATATCGCGACATCGTTTTATTCTTTCCAACGCAAGGGCAATCTTGTCATGCACATTGCACATTTTGTTTCAGATGGCCACAATTTACCAAAGAACTGGACTTGCAATTTTCTATGCGAGAGATTGATAAAGTTATTGATTACATCAGAAAAAATGAGTATGTACATGAATTGTTATTTACCGGTGGTGATCCTATGATTATGAGCCCGGCTACTTTAAAAAACTATATTCAAAGAATTCTCGATGCCAAATTACCAAATCTAGAATCTATTCGATTTGGAACCAAGTCGTTAAGTTATTGGCCTTTTACATTTTTGCCGATATTTAATCAGGAAGCCGGGGAAATGCTTGATATGTTTAAGCAGATTTCTGATGCAGGAATTCACTTATCCATTATGGCACACTTTAATCATCATGTAGAGTTGGATAATGAAGTTGTGCAGGAAGCAATCATGAACATCAGGGCAAGTGGAGCACAAATTAGAACACAGGCTCCTTTGTTAAATCATATCAATAATAGTAGTAAGGTTTGGGCAGAAATGTGGAAGATGCAGGTAAATTTAGGATTGGTGCCATATTACATGTTTATTGAAAGAGAGACAGGGCCTTACAAGTATTTTCAGGTGTCATTATCGGAAGCTTATAAGGTTTATACCGATGCGGTAAGGCAAACGGGAAGCCTGGCCAAAACAGTTACCGGCCCTGTTATGTCTGCTGCAAAGGGTAAAGTTCAGGTATTGGGTATCATCGAAAATCCGCTTGACGGAAAGAAGCAGTTTATGATGCAATACGTTCGTCACCGGGATTACAATCAAACCTTTAGACCATTTTATATGGAATTTAACGAAACAGCCACTTGGGTAGATCAATTAAAGCCATTAATTGCAAATAGTTAATATGGAAGAAATCTTAGACATTATATATGCCAGCAGAACCGGAAATTCAAGAGCAATTGCAAACTTGGCCGCAAGTTTTGCCAAAAAAGTTGGGCTAACTATCGGTTTGCACGAAATGAATCGTATGGATTTTAGCCAATTGTATCGTATGAAGCATCTGTTGTTGGTTGTTAGTACGCATGGTGAGGGAGATCCTCCTGCTGTGGCAATGGAATTTTACAAGTATGTGCATAACAGTGAACGTAAAGAATTAAACGATTTAAATTTTTGCGTACTGGCTTTGGGGGATAGTAGTTATAAAGATTATTGCAAAACAGGTAAGGATTTTCATAGGCAACTAATTTATTTAGGTGCAAAATGTTGGCTTCCTGTAAAAGAATGTGACATTGATTTTGAAGAAACAGCCATAGCATGGATTAAGGAGGCAGTTAAAAAATACTATCGAATGATAAAAGGGAACAAAGAGTTTCCAGCAACCAATTTTTCATTTGATTTTTACAATGATAATTCTTCTGAAAATGGAATGTTTCAAGCAACAGTAAAAGAAATAAGAAACCTTTGTTCTTTAAACTCAACAAAACAGACTTTACATATTGCATTGTCCTTAAACGGTATTAACAAGGAATTTGTGCCAGGAGATTCTTTGGCCATTTATTGTCCCAATTCTCGTCTTTTGGTAGATCGGCTTTTAAAACAATTGAATATAGATGGGACACATTCTATAAATACAAATGGTAAAGTGGAACTTTTAAAACAGTTATTGATTAACCAATACGAAATAAGCTTATTAACCCCGGTTGTGTTAAATAAATATGCTGAACTGGTTAATAGGGAAGATTTAAATGCGTTATTGAGAAATAGCATTGATGTGAATCGTTATTGCGCAAATCATGATGTCTTGGATATGGTAAGCGATTATCCCGCAAGTATAAAACCAGAAGAATTATTGAACATACTCCGCAAGTTAAAACCTCGATTGTATTCGATCTCTTGTAGTTCAAAAACTTATCCTGGCGAATTGCATCTTACCTTGGGAGTGATGCAATTTGAATTAAACCAAAGAAATCATATAGGCATAACATCATCATTTTTATCGGATAGGATAGAAGTAGGAGAGAGAGTTTTTGTTCACATAGAGAATAACGATAGTTTCCGACTACCTTTGGCAAAAGATACGCCGATAATAATGATTGGAAGCGGAACGGGAATTGCTGCCTATCGTGCTTTTCTACAAGAAAGGGAAGCTACCCATTCAAATGGTGACAATTGGTTGATATTTGGAGAACGAAATTCAGAAGCGGATTTTCTTTACAAGAATGAGTTGCAAGCATATCAAACGAAAGGTGTTCTTACAAGATTTGATACAGCCTTTTCCAGAGATCATTCTTCTAAATTTTATGTGCAGCACATTATTCAAAAGCAATCAGAAGAAATATTCAAATGGCTTACCCAAAGAAATGCGTGTGTTTATATTTGTGGCAATAAGCGCACAATGGCCAAAAGTGTTAGAGAAGCTTTAAAAAATGTGTTCTGCAAACATGCTGAGTGGTCAGAGGAGAAAAGTTGGTTGTATATTAATCAGCTGAAAGCAGAAAAGCGCTGGCAAGAAGATGTTTATTAGGATATAATTTTTAAAGATTTTAAAAAAGTAGAATGCAATAATGTTGATTCTTTTTCGGAGTAGATTATAAAAAGAAAAGTACACAAAGCCTGATAGTTTTGCACTATTGGGCTTTTCTGTAATAAGTATACAAGAATCAGTAAAAGGTGTAATTTAATTTTGCCGATGTTTCATAATTTTGTAATGCCATGATTTACATGCAAGTACCTATACCGAGATTGTTTGCAATCAGTTATAAACAGCTTGTTTTAAATAATTTCGAGGGATGAAATAAATGAGTGAATTAAGCAACTAATCGGTATAAGTGCATAAAATAGATAAAATTTTAAACAGATGAAAAAGGTATTAATTACCGGAGCTACGGGAATGACAGGTGGAATTGTTCTTAAATATTGTCTTCAATCTTCAGAGATTGAAAAAGTGACCATTTTTGTTCGACGGCCAACAAGTTTAAAACACACTAAATTAAATGAAGTAATTATTTCTGATTTTATTGATTACTCGGCACATTTACAGGAGTTTCAAAATGTTGATGCAGTATATTTTTGCATTGGAGTTTATACTGGAGCGGTACCAGATGAAAAATTTAAGGAAATTACTGTTGATTATACGAAAGCATTTGTTGATGCATTGCGAAAAAGTAGTCCAAATGCCAACTTCTGCTTTTTAAGCGGGGCTGGTGCCGATCTTACAGAAAAAAGTCGTATGTCATTTGCCAAATACAAGGGAATGGCTGAAAACTACCTGTTTGCAAGTTTATTGAATGTTTATTCTTTCCGTCCGGGATACATTTATCCGGTAGAAAAAAGAAAAGAACCTAATTTTTCTTACAAACTATCGCGAACTTTATATCCATTGATTAAGCTATTTGGAAAAAATGCCAGTATAAAATCAAATCATCTGGCTTTGGGAATGTTTAAGGCAGGCTTGCGGGGAGCACCTAAAGAAATATTGGAAAACCGTGACATTTTAAAATTTATTGAGAATCTTTAAGTATAATAGCCTGATAGTTAAAAAATATTAAGCAAGTATTGAATTGTAATGAGAATACCATTGTGAGGATATCGCATAAATAATACCTTCAGTTTAAACAGGAAAAACTTTGCCACAGAGAATGCCGATGCATTCCTTTCTAAATTCTTATCTTTGCCGCTTAAATGTTAAGATATGATTCAATCAGTAAAGCAAGCATTCGCAACTCTGGATACAAAAGCTACCGGAATACCTTACGAGGCAATTGATTATTTAAGAAATCAAGAGCATTCAGAGGAAATTAGTAAAAAACTCGTGTATGCGTTTAAAAATGCATATAAGGGTGAAGCTTATTATTCTGAGAAGTATAGAATTATGCTTCCAACCCCTTTGTGGTACGCTATTGTAGCTGAGAAGCATTTATCGGAAGAGCTTTTTGAACCTTTATTGGAAATGTTTACCAATGAGGAAGATTGGGACCTTATGAACGAACAAGCTGTGTATTTGGTTGGCTTGCTTGCAAAGAAATATCCGACTGCTTTTCTTGATAAGGTTTTGTTCTTTATTGAGGAGAATATTAAAAAGGAAAACAAAACACCATATATCTACTGTTTTGAGGCTTTGTATTACGCTCAGGATAGCCAGTTTGGAAGAATTCATTCTATACTCGATAAAAACAATTTTCATTGGGTTGATCACTATGTAAGAGTGTTGGGAGATTTGATGCGAAATGATACACTGGCCAAGTTTAAGGAGATATTGCCCAAATACGCAGGAAAACACACAGCCATTGAACTGCAGTACTATATTGATGTTATGGAGGGGAAAATTACTGATTTTCAGAAAGGCATTGCTTTTTGTGAAATGCGCGATGCGGAATGGAAAAATCATTACCAGCAAATGGAACACATGTTTGCTTCTGCTCAATCGCCAATCGAACAAGATGTGAAAGTAAACAGAAATGATGCATGTTTGTGCGGATCAGGTAAAAAATACAAGAATTGTTGTTTAAGAAATATGAACTAAATGCGATCTGCATAAAACAATGAAAAGGTTTTACCAAACGGAAAGATATGGTAAAACCTTTTTTATAAATTGCAATGCAACTTGTTTTATGAGTGAAGCCAAATTATGCTGAACTAATTTACTATATTCTGAAAGCCAAACCCAAAGAAAACACCCTGTTTTTAGCATCAGAATTTACTGCATTCTGATTGTAGAATTTGCTAATTCCGTGATAATACCTGGCTTGAATGAAAAACTGCTCATTAATTTCATACTCCATGCCAATTACTGCGCCATAGTCATAATCTTCGAATATGTCATCACCTGAGAATTCGGTAATTGAGAGCGATTGGTGAAAGTTATCGGGATCTTCATTAGATCGAACCAAATAAGCTATCTGGGGGCCAAATACAAACTTGAATTGCCTATAGTTTCTTAAAGTAAACTGAACAAGTAGTGGCATGCTAATATAATCCAAATCGACCCTAACAGATTCACCATTAACATGATCTCTAAATCCTTGCATGGAATAATTAAATTCGGTTTGTAAACTGACAATATCACTTAGATTATGGGTAAACATAGCACCACCATAAGCTGCAAATTTGTAATTACCACCATTATCTTCGCCCTGATAATTCCCAAGATTAAACCCGGTTCTGAATCCAAACTCGAAATCCTGTGCAGAAAGAAATATCGGTGTCACAAACAATATTAGAACAATAAATTTCTTCATTTTTATTGATTTTTAGTACAATAATTCCAATTTACGATAAATTCAGTTGATTTAATGCATTTGTGAAGCATTTAGATTGTACTTAGCCAACAAGAGAAATACTATTTTAAAAAGTGTTTTGTGTTCTTCAATAAACAGAAAGAATTACTTCAAGTGATACCTTCAGAATTACTACTTTTTGATGCTATTTAGTAAGTTAAATAAAGTGAAGGTAAATTTGATAGGAGAGAAGAGAAAAAAGCATATGATACCAATATGTAATATTAAATGAGCCATTTTAGAAAACAGTATAATGCCAATGTAGAACTAACCTTAACTATGTAAACCTAAGGGACGGATTCGGAATTCGGAGCAGTGGTTCATACATTTTCACAATCGGTATTAGGCATTTAATACTTTAAGAATTTTCAACTCTTTATTCGCATTATTTGTACATTTGGTAGTTTCAAAAAATTGTGAAGGTGAAGAGATCAAATACAATAAAAATTGACTTATATAATTTGGCACAAAAGCTGGTTGCATCGAAAATAAAAGAAAATACAGAATCGTTGGCAGCTCTTAAAGAATCGGTGGGCAGCGAAACGAAAAGTACTGCCGGCGATAAACATGAAACAGGTCGTGCCATGATGCATCTTGAGCAGGAGAAGGTAATGCGCCAATTGTCGAATAATCAAAAACTAAAAGAGATGATTGGCAGAATTAATCCTGAAACGAGTGATGAATCTGTTCGGTTAGGAGCTTTGGTAATTACAAATCAGGTACGCTTTTACGTTATTGCAGGACTTGGGCAGTTCGATTTAAATGATGAAAAATATTATTTGGTTTCTTATCAATCAGATCTGGTACAGGCCTTTAAGAACAAAGAAAAAGGTGACATGGTTCATTTTAAAGGACAAAGCCATCGCATTGAAGAAATATTTTAATTCCGATTTTTGTTGGAACAGGATTATACTAGTGTGAAAATTTAAATTAGAAATGGTATGAGAAGAGGTTATTGATTTTTACTTCTTTCGATTAAAGCTTTGTTAATGTCTTTAATTAAACTTGGTCCACTGTAAATAAATCCGGTATATATCTGAACTAAAGAAGCTCCGGCATCTAATTTTTCAAGTGCATCCTGAACAGTCATAATTCCACCAACACCAACAATAGGAATTTTTCCGTCAGACTTTTTGTGGATGTAACGTATTACTTCCGTTGATTTATCTTTCAATGGTTTACCGCTTAATCCACCAGCACCAACAGTTTCAATTTCTTCTTCCGTATAACTAAGGCCATTTCTTGAAATGGTTGTGTTTGTGGCCACAATACCTGCAATTTTGGTATCTGCTATAATTTCTATGATATCATCGAGCTGAGAATGATTAATATCTGGTGCAATTTTAAGAAGAATTGGTTTGCTTTTCTTTTTGATTTTATTCAGGCCCATTAATTTGTTAAGAATATTTTTTAATGGTTCCTTATCCTGTAAAGCTCTTAAATTTGGTGTGTTTGGAGAACTTACATTTACTACAAAATAATCAACGTATGGGTATAATGCCTCAAAACAATTAATATAATCATCACTGGCAAGTTCGTTGGGTGTAATTTTATTTTTGCCAATATTTCCACCAATAATAACATTGGTTTTCTTTTTCTTTAATCGTTCAATAGCTTTTAGAACACCATCATTATTAAATCCCATCCTGTTTACAATGGCTTTGTCATTAACGAATCGAAAAAGTCGGGGCTTGCTATTGCCTTCTTGAGGTTTAGGTGTTAATGTTCCAATTTCCACAAAGCCAAATCCCATACTTCCAAGAATATCAAAGGCTTCAGCATTTTTATCCAATCCGGCAGCAAGGCCAACAGGATTAGGAAATTTCAACCCAAATAAATTTCTTTCCAAAACAGGATTATTTTGACGGAATATGAGAGCAACAAGTTTACGTACTAAACCAAATTTTTGAAAGAACTTAAAGAAAGAGAAAGTGAAATGATGAATTTTTTCAGCATCAAATTGTATTAGAAAAGGGCGTATAATTAAACGATATAAACTCATATTTATTCTGATTTTTTGTAAAGATAACAGGATAATTTTAAGAAAAAGAGTTTTGAATCTTATTTGCGGAATTGGGTATCAAAAAAGTGTAACATTCGTGCCATACTTTCTATAATTTTTGCAAAAATAAACTTAGCATTTAAAATGAAATACACATGAATTAAAACAAAGTGGAAATCGTGAAATCAATTTTTTATTCTAAAATGTTCACAAGAGAACAATATGGTTTTATAGACACTCATGTGAAATGCTAATAAATCACTTGTAATCAACTATAAATGGCTCTTTGATCCCTGGAAAGTGCAATGTAATGAGTAAATTAAGCAACTAGTCGGTATAACCTATCCGAATGTATCCAAGCATTAAAGTTTCATCTGTCAGATGAAAATAAATTTTAGCGAATGAAAAATATTCGAAATTAATTTGTCATAGGTTTGGAATATTTCTAACTTCGTTAAACAATTACAAAATCAGTATAACTACTACAACTATTAGACTAATTGGAAGATAATGAGAAGATTCAGTGAGATAAAACTTAATGTATTTCAGCTAAATATTCTTTTAAACGAAGAAGAAAAAGCAGCTTACGACCATATTGTTCAGGAAGGAACCTATTGTGTGCATTGTAAAGAAATGTGTGAGGAAGGTGTAGATGTAAAGGAAAATTTTCTGAATGAGATGAATGACATTCTTATAAAAGGAAAGTGTAAAAAATGCAATGGCAGAGTAAGTAGATTTATAGAGTATGGCGAGTTTGATGAGTTTCGCGAAAAAGCACTTCGATTCAGAAAATCCATTGGTGCAGAATAAAAAAATAGTCATCCTTCTTATTACAATTTAAGAAGGATTTTTTTTGATTTATACTTTAGGCTTGTTTGATAATTAAAAGGTTGTAATTCTATAGGTCATTAGATCGTTAGATACAAAACTTATTTGCAAATCTCTTTTAATCAACAATTTGATGAATTATTGGTGTAAATCTCAATGCATTCATATTTAAGTTGTTACAAAAAACTTAACGGACTATTGATAAGTTAGAATTGTTTTTAAGTTACTCTAAAAAAAGACAAACAATATTTGGAATATCTAATTGCATACCATTATTGATATTCAGATATTTTAAATGCTGTTTTTAACTCGTCCTGAAGAGAGGTGATCTCTTTTTCAATTCTTTTAAAAGTTGCTTTGTCAATTTCAGTAAGATTTTTGAGCAATACATCATTTTCAGGCCAATCATTGTCCAGAATAAGATTTATTTGCCATTTTAATCTTAAGTGCATTAAAAAGTTATAGATAGCTTCTATTTCTTCAGCAGTTTTTTCAGTAATAACTCCTAATGCCATTAATTGATTCAAGCGCAATAAACTATTTGTTTCCCTTATTGAATGATGAAGTGAGTGTATTCTTAGGTATCCGATAATTGGTTGTAAGAATTTTTTAATATTAACTGATTTCTTATCAATTACTGGCTTTACGCCAATTACAGTTTTTGCCAATTGGTTGTAAAAGTCCTGATTAATATCCAATTCAGTATACACATGTTCAAATAAATCATCAACCAATTTATCATCACCATATATGGTTCTCAAATCAAGAAAAATTGAACTGTCAAGAACATTTGGCATATCAGGTTTGTTAATCCAATTGGAAAAGTAATTCTTCCAAATCTCAAGCGAATTGCACCATTCAGGATTTCCAGCCATCAAATCGCCCTTACAGCGAGAATATCCAATGGCATGAAGATTTTCATTAACAATTTCAGATAGTTTTAAAAAGTACAACTTGGTTTCGTCATTATGATCTGAAAAAATAATTGCGTTATCCTGATCAGCCTTTAAAGTTTGTTCCGCACGACCTTCGCTGCCCATTGTAATAAAAGCAAACTTACAAGGGGTTGGGCCAACCTCCTGAATGGCAAGTTCAATTATTCTGGAAGTTATGGTATCAGCAATAGCGGTAATAATACGAGAAACGCTATTAATATTTTCGGAGCTGGTAAATACAGCCTGTATCAGTATCGGAACTTTATTGTGAATGCGTTTTATACTTTCAACCGTGCTGCAGTCATTAATCTGATTAATTAAATGTGTAAGAGAATTTTGCTGCATTTCGTAGCATTGCTTGCTGCTGATATTTCCAATAATATCACCATAGTTGTTTTCAATGAGCAAATGTGAAATGTTGCTTTGTTTAAATCGCAAAATGGCTTCATATAAAAGTGCATTTTGCTTAATACTTACTACCGGAGCCGTCATGATGGTTCCTACAGTTTTATTAACATTTTTCTCTTCGGCCAGCACTCTTGTTCTTAAATCGGTATCTGTAATAATACCAATTATTTCTTTGCTTTCCTTAATACAAATTAGCTTGCATTCCTGATCAGTCATTAGTTTTGCTACTTTGTGTATTGGGGTATTTAAACTACAGCAAATATTCTTACGGATTAGATTATCAATTGGTTGATTCATTAATTGTAAAGAAAGTTGAATATCCTCTGATAATTTGTTGGCATCTAATCTTAAGCGTTTTTTCTCGGTAACATTTTTTGCTACAACAATATATCCAATTTCGCCTGAAAGTTTAATTTGTGTTACCGATACAACAACATTTTCAAGTCCTGCATGAGTATCGATCAATTCAGCTTCGAATGTTGAAGTTTTTTGAGGATTTTTAATTTTATTTACCAAATCGTTCCAGTTCATCTTGAACAGGCTGGAAAAGTCAGAACCTATAATATTGTCATTATCGAACAGTTTGGTGAATTTGTTATTTGCAAAAACCACTTTTTCATTCATTAGCATTAATGTTCCTTCGGTAGAAGCATTTACAAGACTTTTGTATTTCTGAATTGATGATAACAATTGCTTTTCTGCTTGTAAACGTTTCTCTTCAATAATTCTGGTTTGTCGAAGCACATACAATAATATAAAGGCTATAAAAAGAATAATGGTGAATGAGATTTTCAGCAAAGTTTTTTTTAACTGACTGATTTCCATTTCGACATCATCAAGATAAATTCCCGTACCAATAACCCAGTTCCAATCAGAAAATCCTTTTACATACGATAGTTTAGGTGAAATTTTAGATGCATCATCTTTCCACTGCCAATAATATTGAATAAAGCCTTCACCTTCTTTTTTTACCAGGTTTGCAGCATCAACAAATAATTTATTTTCATGATTATCAGAGAAATTAGAAAGATCTGTACCATTTAAATCTGGCCTGTAGGGATGCATTACCATTTCAGGACTATTGGTAATGATCCAGAAATAGTCTTTCTGTTCATTGCCATACCTCATTTTACCAACATGTTCCGAAGCTTTTTCCTGTGCTTCCGAAAAGCTGATTTCACCATTTTGATAAGCTTCCCTATATTCCGATAACACACTCCACGCAGCATTGGTTAATTCCGAAATCATTTCCTTTTTGCGATCCATCATACTGCGCTCAAATAGTGGAATAATAATAATGTAGAATGTGATAACAAACATCGAGATGGCAATAATAGTAGGAATTACTATGCTGTATATGAATTTGTTATTGTTTTGTTTCATTGTTATGAATATTTGAGGCAATTCGAAAGAAAGATGTTAACATTTGAATTCAGGTAAATATAGTAAAACTTATTTGCCGAATACCATTATTGATGTTTCTAAAATGAAAAAGCGACTTGTTATAATTGTGTGTGCTATAAGGCTATTTTTCAGCAGCTTGTAAACATCTCAAAAAAATCAATTCAGATATTTAAAAAGGTTAATATTACAATCACATGCCCGTAAGACTTGATTTTTGACAAAAAATGCTTTGTTTTGTAGTGCTAAATTTAAAGTATATATCATGTTACAAAACGCTATAAGATTGATTATTGCTGGAATTCTACTGTTGGGTTCAATCTTTCTGTTTATTAAAAGTTTTATAGGATTAGGTGTGTTGGCTGTTTTATTATCAGGATTATTTGTTCTGGTACATTTTAAAAATGAGAAGAATTTACTTGCCTTTTATTTCCTAAGAAAAAATAAGTTTCAGTCAGCAGGTAAAGTATTAAATGGAGTAAAACATCCTGAACGAATGATTAAAGGACAGGAAGCCTATTTTTACTATTTATCTGGTTTGATTAGCTCTCAGGAACATAACAACTCTCAAGCTGAAAAACAATTTAAGAAAGCTCTTAACACCGGTTTAAGAGTAAAAACCGATCGGGCGGTTGCCAATTTAAATCTTTCCGGAATTTACCTTTCAAGAAGAAACAAAAAATTATCTAAATACTATTTGCAGGAAGCCAAAAGCTTAGATAAACAGAAAATGTTATCGGCTCAAATAAAAGAGGTTGAGTTTATGATGAAAAGAATTTAATTACAAATTAAACAGCCGGGAATTTTATTTCCGGCTGTTTTTGTATTTTAGCATACAAACAAATCAATAATATCATGCATCCTGTTTTTTGTTTTATCGGAGGTTCAATACGATATGTAATTCTATTACTGCAATCTCTGATTACAGGAAAGAAAAAGCCAAAGTATAATATGGTTTGTCAGAACAAGTCCAATGCACTCTTGGGATTTTTACTAATCATTCCATTAATATTTCTGTACCTGTTAATTTATCGGTGATGAAAATAATATTCACGAAAAATTATAAGAACGACAGAAGCTTTAAATCTAATTTTTCAAATGTTTTGATGGAAATAAATTGATAAAACGATAAATGGGGGATTCACAAATTATTGAGGAATTAATTGGGCAAATTAACCGAAACTTAAAACAAGTAAGAAAAGTAACATGGTTAATAAAAGGATATCAGCTAAATGAATATGATCAAGTAAGCCATCTGAACATTTCAAAGTGTAACCTCAAAGGAAAATGGCCATCGGCACTTTTAAAATTAAAACATTTAGAGTTTCTGGACATACAAGAAAATAAGCTTGAATACATTCCTGACGAAATTTCAAATTTACAAAAACTGAAATGTATAGATATTCGAAACAATAATATCAATTCATTACCTCAATCCATATCACAATTGCCTTTACTGCAAAAATTATATTTGGGTAACAATTACTTTACCAAAGTTCCTGAACTTATAGAGGATTGCAATAAGTTGGAACTGATTGATTTTACAGATAACCTGGTTTCAAGTGGAATTGAACATATTTTGAATTCAGATTCTATTAGCAATATTTACCTCAAAAATAATCAATTAAAACAGTTTCCTTTTCATTTAATTAAAAGCAATCAAATTAAAGAGTTGAATTTAATGGAAAATGATATTGAAAATTTACCAAAGAATCTTTTAGTAGTGAAGAACTTTTTGTTTTGATTAAAAAAAGCGACTACAAAGTAAAAAGTAGCCGCCCTTTAATTGTTATCTGGGTTTTAAAATCTGATAACGCACCTTCACAATCCGATTGCGGAAAGGCATATCATAAAGCTTGTAATATTCATTGATATATGGATCATGTTCAGGATGAAACTCATCATCGTACAATGGATAGTTACGAATAAAGCCAGGAAATCCGGTTGATGAATTCAAATCAAACCAATATACATCATGTGGATTTAGTTGAATGTAAATTCGAAAGCCATGTTCATACTCATCTGGTTGGTAAATATAACCGCGTTCATCGAGAGAATGAATTTCAGCACGATCCCAATGGGCAACAATTCCATTCACTTCAACCCATCCGTTTTCCAATTGTATAGGCCTGTTATTCTTATCACGGATAAAAACCTGTACTTCCTTATTGTTGTCGTAATCTTGTGCAATGCGCACTGAAACTTTCACAAGCGAAGGATCAGTTAATTCTATATCGCTTAAAGCAGATTTACTGCACGATTGTACACCTAAAATGCTTAGGAATAAAACTAGTATATATACTCTTGCTCTCATATTTTTCGTGTATTGATTTACTAGTATGACACCTGTCTTAACAAATACACGTATCGAAAAAAATATTTTTTCTTTTAAGAGTCACAATAATGCTTACATATGAAGTCTGTTATGATTTTGGCAAAGGTATTTTTTACGAGTAATACATGGCAATTAATATGGAACAATTCTATATAAAAAAGATGTATGTGCGTAGAGTGTCTAGAGAATTTGCCTGAAAAAATCAGTACATCTGTTTGTACAACAGCTTTTCCTCTTAATCCTACAAGGTAAGTGTTGAAATCTAAAATATCTTACTTTCTGGAGAAGTTTTATTTTTTAGAATAAAAAACCAAAAAGTATTTTAAGGTGTTTTTTTGGAAATTTTAAATATGTCTATATCTTCCCACATATTAAATAATTTAGGCTGAGTAATGCAATTTAAAACATACTTAATGGTACTTATTAAATTATAACTTATGAAGAAGTTTTACACAATGAAAGATTTTGTAGATATGCCAGAGGCAAATATCTATGAATCGGCAGAGCAATTTCAGAAATTTATAAATCAGTTTCGGGATGATAAATCTTATCCTTACGGATTTGTATCTGGCACTGCAGTGAGCAGAAATATGGATGTTCTTGACTATTACTCAGGCAATGAAGTAAATACGGTTAGTTTCGTTTCCAGTAATTATCTGGGATTATCGCAACATCACAAAGTAATAAAAGCAGTTAAAAATGCTGTGGAACAATACGGGGCAGGAACTTGTGCTGCACCACCAATTGGAGGCTATACCAATATTCACAAAGAATTGGAAAAAAAACTTGCCCGTTTGCATGGTAAAGAGGATGCAATCCTGTATACATCGGGGTATGCTGCAAACATTGGAGTTTTTCAGAATTTATTCAACAAATCCGATATGGTTTTGGTCGATATGTTTGTGCATGCCAGTATTTACGATGGATTAAAGAACAACACCAATACGAAAATATACAAACACAATGATATGAATTATCTTGAGCTTGTATTGAATAGAGAGAAGGGGAAGTATCGAAACCTGGTAATTGTTACTGATGGTGTATTTTCGCAGGATGGTGATTTGGCCAATCTTCCCGGTATATGTACACTTGCGGAAAAATATGGCGCAATGGTATTTGTTGACGATGCTCATGGAGTTGGTGTAATGGGAAATTTAGGAAAGGGAACTCTCGATTATTTTGGAGTGGAGGATAGGGTAGAAATTGTTACAGGAACATTGAGTAAGGCACTGGGATCAGCAGGTGGTTATGCTGCAGGATCAAAAAAACTTATTGATTATTTAAGGCTTTATTCACGATCAAACACTTTTTCGGCATCCATAGCACCACCAGCTGTTGGGGGAGCATCTAAAGCACTCGATCTGTTTGAGGAAGAGCCTTATATCATCAAAGGACTGTGGGAAAATACGGCCTATCTCAAAAAGAGGTTGTCTGATAGTGGTTTTTGTATCGGTTTGTCAGAATCTCCAATTGTACCATTAATGATTAATGATGATATGAAAGCGATTTATGCCGCTCGCAAATTGTTTGAAAGAGGTGTTTATGTTGTACCGGCAACTTATCCGGCTGTAAAATTGAAGAATTCAAGGCTAAGGGTAAATGTATCTGCAATGCATACCTTAGAAGATTTGGATTATTTTTGTGATACCTTAGAAGAAGTTGATCGTGAATGCGACTTGCATTTAAGGGCAAATTAAGAAATCAAAATCATGGCAAACGTAAGAGAAAGAAAAGCAATCGCAGCAAAACTGTCACTAATGAAAGCGATTGGTAAAATCCTTCGCGAGAAGAGCTATTCCAAGTTAAGTATCAACTTGGTGTCCGAAGAGTCGGGTGTTGACAAAGCATTTATTTACAGGCATTATGAAAGTTTTGAAGGCCTTCTGAAATCTTATATCGAAAAACAGGATCATTGGTTGGCAAACTTGAAGGAGATCACCGAAGAGCCCATTGCCAATCACCGCCAGTTCATGAAAGACCTGCTTACCGATCAGTTTATGGGAGTATATGGCAATGAGGAATTTCAGCAGTTTTTGGTGTGGGAGTTGGGCGATAAATCGGGATTTACTGCCCAGGTTTCGGTGCAAAGAGAAATATTGGCAAAACCCATATTTGAACAGTGTAGACCTGTTTTACAAGATTACCGCATCGACTTGAATGTAATTTATGCTTGGTTTTCTGCTGGCATCTACTTCCTGATTCTACACAAAGAGGTTTCTACCTTTTGTGAGTATGATTTCACCAAAAAGCAAGATGTAGATGAATTTCTGAAAACTCTGCATTGGATGATAGATGTGCTTTTCGACAAACTCGAAGCTGATAAAAAGCTGGAACAAATAGCCGTAAAAGCTTTTGAGAAAGGCCTTTCGTTAGAGGATGTAGCCGAAGTTACAGGACTTTCGCACAGTAAGGTAAGAGCACTGGTACATTCATTTTAAACAAGGCTTACAAAAATAAGATGTTGAAAAAACTGTGTAAATGGTAATAGATTTGGATAAAAGTAAATTTCAAATCAAGCGAGGCTTATTTTTTTACCTGATTTTTCTGCTTTTAATTAAGAATGATACTGAATAGTATGTGTATTTTAGATGCTGAAATATAAGAATGGGCAGAGAATATCTATTTTTAGAAAGCTTTCCAAAAGTAAACGTACTAAAAAGTACGAAAAGAAAAATAAATTTATATCTTTGGTTTTAATGGAAATTGCTAGGGTAGATTAGTAAAAATAGCATTTCTTGTTGTCCGAAGTACTGGGTACATGATGCAAGTAAATGA
The DNA here is from genome assembly GCA_025210415.1 of Marinifilum sp. Taxonomy (GTDB): domain Bacteria; phylum Bacteroidota; class Bacteroidia; order Bacteroidales; family Marinifilaceae; genus Marinifilum. Next base: position 17,332 of record JAOARS010000069.1, read on the forward strand.
GATTAATAATGTGCAATTCAGGTATAAATATTTTAAATATAAAATCTACTACTACCGCTACAAATATACCTCAGAATCATGTTATAATTTCGACCTTTACTTGCAAAATTTACTCAGGATGTATGAAACAGCATAAGTATTGCTACGAATGAATAGCATCTTAGTTGTTGAATCAGTTAAAGTTGTAGGAACCTGCCAAATTTAAAATATTTGGCAGGTTCAATTTTCTAATGCTAGAAGTTTCAATAGGCAAACGGACAAGAAAAATACTACAGGTAAAAAAGTTATGAATTATTTATCATTTTATTCATAATTATTATTTAAATCTCTTATATTTAAGTTTGAATAACGGATAACTATTTATTATGGATACAACAATATACGCGAATCCAAAGAAGGGGGGAAATTCGCAAAATGTAATTGATTTAACCAATGAAAGTGATTTAAATAAAATACCAAAAGA
>JAOARS010000070.1 GCA_025210415.1 Marinifilum sp.
GAAGATTGGATGAAGATGATTTTTTCAAAGAACTTGCCTGCTTTTGGCATAAATTTCCTCAAATTCCCTCGAAATATCCCGATATACCTTCGAAAATTTGAGAAAATTTCTACTCAAAATCAGTGCAAACTGTGACAATAGTTTTAATCGAAATCAGGTTATTATTGAGAATCTTACTTTGAGCGAGAATCTCAAAGAGAACAAACCATGAACAATTTGTGTAATATCAGCATCTAAATAAAAACAACCCCGAAAATAAATTCCCGGGGTTGTTATATTTGAAATCAAATTTTAATTTACTTCAACCTTTACATCTTCCTGATGGTTGGATCCAGGTTTTTCTTTTTTGGCTTCTGGTGTTGGATTTCCTTCTCCAATTGGTTTGTCAGGAATTCTCATGCCATAGAAACTACGATAAACAAAGAACAAACCGATTAACAAGAATACACCACCAATGTATGGAGCCATATTAGCTTCACCAGTTTTATCGGCATGAATAATTAATTCAATGGCAATTTCAGCTGCCAATAAACCGAAAAGTGTAGAGAATTTAATAATTGGGTTCAATGCTACCGATGAAGTGTCTTTGTATGGATCACCAACGGTATCACCAACAATAGTTGCATCGTGAAGAGCCGTATTTTTTTCTTTTAAATCAACCTCAACTACTTTCTTGGCGTTATCCCATGCTCCACCGGCATTGGCCATGTACATTGCCTGGAACAATCCGAAAATTGCGATTGAAATCAGATAAGCAACAAAGAAGTTAGGGCTGAAGAATGCAAATGCCAATGTTAAACTCAAAATTACTGCAAAAATGTTCCACATTCCCGATTGAGCATACTGAGTACAGATTTTTACAACATTTTTAGAATCTTCAATATCAGCTTCAGCCTTATCCAAATTGATATTTTTCTTGATGTATTCAACAGCTCTGTAGGCACCTGTTGTAACTGCCTGCATTGAGGCTCCCGAGAACCAGTAAATAACAGCACCACCCGTAATCAAACCAAGAATTACCGAAGGATCAGTCAATTCAATTTGCAATAATGATTGACCGTTGGAAAGAATGGTTCCTTTCAACAAAAGAATAATGGCAAAAATCATTGTGGTAGCACCTATCACCGCAGTACCAATTAATACAGGTTTGGCAGTAGCTTTAAATGTGTTACCAGCCGAATCGTTATCTTCCAAATTGTGTTTTCCGGTTTCGAAATTAGGAGCAAAACCAAAATCTTTTTCAATTTCATCCTTAATATTTGGAATGCTTTCGATTTGTGACAATTCAAATACCGACTGAGCATTATCGGTTACTGGTCCGTAGCTATCAACTGCAATGGTAACCGGTCCCATACCAAGGAAACCAAAGGCCACCAAACCAAATGCAAAAATGCCCGGATACTCACCAAATACATCAATATCCTGAACCGTGTAGAATGCAACAGCCATAAGAGCCATCATTACCATACCTTTCCAGAATGCAGAGAAATTACCTGCTACCATACCCGAAAGGATGGTAAGAGAAGCACCACCTTCGCGTGAAGCACTTACAACTTCGCCAACATGACGAGAATTGGAACTGGTAAATGCCTTGGTAAATTCAGGAATAATAGCAGCAGCCAAAGTACCACAAGAAATAATGGTTGAAAGTTTCCACCACAATCCGTTAGGGAGATCTGAGATCAACACATAACTTAAAGCGTAAGTCACAACTATGGAAATAATAGAAGTAATCCATACCAAAGATGTTAATGGAGCTTCAAAATCGAATTTATCTGCTTTAGCATATTTAGCTTTGGCAATGGCTTGATTTACCAAGTAAGCAAGTACAGATGTGAAAATCATCAATACACGCATGGCAAAAATCCAAACAATAAGGGTAGATGCGAAACCAACATTAGGAATCAAACCAGTTTCGCCAAACATTAAAATGATGAAAGTAATTAAGGCTACACCAGTTACACCGTAGGTTTCAAAACCATCGGCGGTTGGTCCAACGCTATCACCTGCATTATCACCAGTACAATCGGCAATTACACCAGGGTTTCTTGGGTCATCTTCACCAATTTTAAAAACAATTTTCATTAAATCGGCTCCAATATCAGCGATTTTTGTAAAGATACCACCTGCAATTCTTAGGGCAGATGCTCCCAATGATTCACCAATTGCAAATCCTACAAAACAAGCACCGGCACTTTCGCCAGGAATGAAAAGAAGAATGGCAATCATCATGATCAGCTCAACGCAAATCAATAGTAAACCAACACTCATACCAGCCTGAAGAGGAATTGACATTACATCGAAAGGCTTCTTCTTTAAAGCTGCAAAAGAGGTTCTGCTGTTGGCGTAGGTGTTAATTCTGATACCAAACCACGCTACTCCGTACGATCCTAGAATACCAAGTACGGTCCACAATAGAATTAACATGGTTTTAGGAATGCTAACATGAGCCAATCCTATAAAATAATAGGCAATGGCAACTCCAATAATTACAAAAAGAATAATCAGGAATTTACCTTGCTGCAACAAATAGGTTTTACACGTTTCGTAAATAATATTGGAAACTTTAGCCATTGATTTGTGTGTAGGAAGTTTTTTGATGCTGTTGAACTGCACCATTCCGAATAGCAAGCCAAGGGCAATAACGATAATTCCGTAAAGGAGCAAGTCCCAGCCATTCATGCCTCCAATTCCTTCAAAAACACTTTGTCTTAAATCGGGAACGACCAAATCGGCTTCGCTTGCAAAAGTTGCTAACGGCGTAAACAATACCCCGAACACAAGTAGTAATAATGCTTTTTTCATAAGATTAAAAAATTAATTTGAATAGGTAAATTTCCTTTCAAATTATGCATTATTGTTTACCATGTCAAGACTTTTTTATATAAATATACAATCAGAAAAACTTTCGTTGATTTGCTTTGTATCCTGATTTTGTTATATTTATGATGTCAAAATTAGTTCTGTTGCAAATGGGGTTAATTTTTTATGCCCAAAAAATAATGATTATACCGATTGTGAAAATATATGAGTCACTGCTTCGCAAACTCGCACTGCCTAACATTTTCTACATCGGCATTATATTATTTCCCAAAATGGCTCATTTAATGTTACATTTGGTATTAGTTATAAACCCTAAGTATATTGCCGGATAGATTGGTTTTGTATGATTTTAGAGGATGAATGGCAACAGATTCACTAGTAGGAGCTGCTCCGGTTGATAGAATAAATTCGCTTCCGCAAACCGGACAAGTCGCACCATTGTTCCAGGCATCCGGATCATCCGGGTCATTCAATTCCACATGTTCATCGGATTCAACATCGTGAGTGCAGGTTGCATCGTAGGCAAAATACTGGCCATTTGTTCGAAAAACAAATATCCCATGGTTTTTGTATCCTAAGGAATTTCCATCGATATAATCGAAATACATTGCTTTGTTATTTGTCAGTTGATTGTAATAGGTAAGATCAATGTGTGCGTTTATTTTTCTGTACGGAACAATTTCGTTAACATCTACAGAATCGGAGCTACACGAACAAATACTTATGCACAATGAAAAGAAAACGAAAAAATATAGTAAATTTGATTTGTTGACTGACATGATTTTATAATTTGCATTATTAAAACGCAGGAATCTCCTGATTAGTATTGCGAAAGTATAAAACTAACAATTAAAAATCAGAACTCTCATGGATGAAGGTTGGGGAAATATAATATATCTGATCTTATTGGCAATTGTAGGAATTTTTAGTTCTATAAAAAAGAAGAAAAAACCAATTCCAATGTCTCCTCCTGACGATGGAGAAGTGGCAGAGCAAGTAGCTCCTCAAACTCCAAATCAGGAAAGTAAATTCGATTCGGTTTTCGAAGTTTTATTGGGACAACAAATTCCGGAACCATATCTTCAGGAAAATGAAGAAGAGCTGATTGTTGAAGAAGAAGTTTTAGATTCGGTACCGGAGCAGAAAGATCCGAGAGAAAGTAGTATAGAATATGTAGAAGATACCAAAACTTCTACATTTGATGCTCTTAAAAATCTTTACCAGGAAGAGGAAGAAGAAATAGAAGAAAGAGAAGAGATTGATTGGCGTCAGGCAATAATTTACAAGGAAATTTTAGATAGAAAGTACAATTAGTTTAATTTTTTAGTACTTTTATAAGTCCCGGTTATATAGAATAAGAAAGGAGCATAAATATAAATTTTGTATATTTGTTGCCCTGAAGAGTTCCGAGCAATCGGGATTCTTTTTGTTTTATAGATCGTTGATGATCTGGAAATTAAGAAATCAAGAAAAATAAATAGGAGGATATTATGTCTGGTTATTCATATGTAACAGCAGATGGTTTAAAAAAACTAAGAGAAGAATTGGAACAGCTTGAAACGATTGAGCGTCCGAAAATTTCGAAACAAATTGGAGAAGCTATTGACAAGGGGGATTTGTCGGAAAATGCTGAGTACGATGCTGCTAAAGAAGCGCAAGGCCTGTTGGAAGCAAAAATTGCTCAATTACGAGGAGTTATTGCCAACAGTAGAGTTATTGATGAAACTAAGATTGATACATCAAAAGTTCAGATGATGAACAAGGTTACCATTAAGAACCAAAAAAATGGTGCTGTAATGACATACACTTTGGTATCGGAAAGTGAGGCTGATTTTAAGAAAGGAAAACTTTCTATCAATACGCC
>JAOARS010000071.1 GCA_025210415.1 Marinifilum sp.
AAAAAACTTTTCGATTCCGATTCTATTTTCTTAACTTGGGTAGTGCAATTGATTGTAACATACTAGATTGTGTTTTTTCGATGGAAAGATTAGTGCGGAAGGATCATATTCATTCTTAAAATTTATTATTATGTCCGATCAACAGAACTTACAAGATCTTTTAGAAGAAATTAATGCAGTACCTGAAGAGAAGATAGAGTATTGCGATCTTCCTTACAATGTTTTTATTAACGAGGCAGAAGGTTTACACACGCGTGCAAGCCTCGATTTGCCAGAATTAAAAACATACAATTTCGATGAAACTCGCTTGCCGAAACTTTTGGCTTTAATTGGTGCATTGCGCACAGCCCAATCGAATTGGGAAACTCAAAAGACCGACAAGCAAAAGGCTGTAGAAGCTTGGAAAGCCGAAGCTCCTGCCATGAACGAACTACACGACGAGCTAATTGCCAATATGGAGTTTGCCTATCGGAATGATGAGCAATTGTTGGACAAGTTAGCAGATATCAAACAGGGCGATTCTCATGCCGACACGGTTCAGGATATGGCAAGTTTAGCAGCATTGGGTAAAGAAAATACTGCTTTGCTAACAGCTATCAATTTTGATTTGACCCATTTGGACACAGCCACCGAAATGGCAGATAGAATGGGACATTTATTAGGTGAAATCAACGGTAGAATGTATTTCGAAGACGATTTAAAATTAATTCGAGACAAGAGCTATACCCTGTGTAAAGAAGTGGTTGATGAAATTAGAAACTACGGAAAATTTACCTTTAGAAAGGATACAGAAAAGCGCAAGGCTTATGCGAGTAAATACAAACGCGAACGAATGATATCCTATCGCAAGGCAAAAGCTGAGAAACAAAATACTCCAATTGAAGAAGATGTAAATCCTTAAGAAGGATGATTGACAAATAATGTTTCATTGTTTGAAGTAGTGGGGAGCAGAAATGCTCCCTTTTTTTTAATCATATACCAATTATATTAGCCTTCCGCTACACTGAATATGGCTTCCGCTACAAGAAAACAGCTTTCAGCTACAACACTTTTGATCTCCGCTACATGAGATTGGTCTTCCGCTACATAGAAATACTACTCTTTGTTGTAGCGGAAGCTGATCCTTGTGTAACGGAAGCACTCCCTCTTGTAGCGGAAAGCTATTTGATGTAGCGGAAAGCCTAGTATATGTTGCGGAAGCATAATTTTTTGTAATAGGATAGAAAATCAACGTTTCTTTTATACTAAAATACAAAATAAATAGCCATGACTGAAGGGGAAAATTATGCACTAGATAAAAGTAAAAAATGGTTGGTAATGCCAATAAAACAAAAAGATATTAGCAATTTTAAACTTTCCTAACGCTTCCTAAGAATAATAAGCCATTAAATGCTCGTAGCCCGACGGTATTGTCCAACAATGTTTTATCCTTCATATCTTTAATTTATCAATCTCTCATTTTTATTGTTTAATGAATGTTGTTACATTTGAAAGGATAAAACACTTTTAGGTTAGTAGTTATTAAGTTTGACAGATTTAAAGATGACAATAATATGAAGTATTATTATTACGCAGAAAATAACCAACAATTCGGGCCCTTTACAATTGAAGAGTTAAACACTCTGCGATTGAAACAATCAACATTAGTTTGGTGTGAAGGAATGGAAGAATGGCTTACTGCTGATAGCATTGATGAACTGAAAGAAATTTTAATTTCTGAACCACCACCTTTACCTAAAACAAATAAAGCACAACAAACTTTTGAAACAGTTGAAATAAAACAAATACCTGAATCCAAAACAAGCAAACGGTTCGACCTTACTTATAAAAAAGAAGGCGAAGCTGTTTTAGTAGGCATTATGCTAACAATAGTACCAACCATCTTAAGTTTAACAGGAACAATCACTTTTGATTCTATTGAAAGTTATAGTCACAGTAGAGCCATTATTGCAATTATTTCATTTGTTTTAAGAATTGCAATTGTAGTTTGGGTTGTAAATATTGCGACACGACAAAATCGAAATTCAACAGGTTGGGGATGGTTTGCTTTCATCTTTCCTTCAATAGCTTTAATTGTAATTGGTTTATCAAAGAAGCTTAGGCTTAAAATAGAATTGGATGAAAGCTTGTCAAAAGATGAACAAGTGAAATATTTATTCGAAAAAGCAGATTATTTTTATTCTAAAAACAGGAATCTTGAATGTATTAAAATCTTGGATAAGATTATTGAAATAGATAGTGAGAATAAAGATTGTGTAGAACTTTATAAATTAGCTAATGATCGTATGTCTATTGCCGATAAGGATTTAATTGACGAGGATTTGATTATAAAACGCATGGAATTTGAAATGAAATACCATATTAGAAGAGAATAACAACAGCTAGTAATTATGATACTGTATCAGGGGTTTGCTCATAAAAAATATAGGTACTAGATTTTAATGCTCAAGCCGCAGGGCTCTTCCCTTTATATTCATCAAATAATATAACGGGTATTCATGAGCTCACTCTGTTCGGTTCATCGATAAAAAAGGAAGTAAAAATCTAGAGGCGATTCCTCAGTCACCCATCACGATTTCGACCTGCGGACTCAATACCCAATGACTGCAAAATTCCACTTTATCTGTTTTTATGAACAGCCCTTGTTATGAACAAGCCCTGATTTGGAATATGCTTGTCAAAAATGTGCCATATAAAAATCCAGAAGGCTATTTGCATCTTGATAAAAAAGAAAATTGGGTTTAGTTATGAGAATTAAAAAACAATTTGATAAATTTGACATAAAACCAGAAGATGTAGGCTTTTTAAATACTTAAAATGGAGTAAAAAAAGTTTACGTTAGTCTGTATTTGGAAGAATATAAACCATGTAGAAATGATACAAAAAGAAATCTTCATACTATGCTTGCTTGTAATTACATTAAATGCTTGTGCGCAAAAGTCAAATAAAACCAAATTAAAATCCAATTATTCAACTCAAAATACACCTGAGCAAGTACAAATCAACATTGGAAAAACTATTAAAGATAGGTTTGAATTACCAATTGGTTATGAAAGAATTTCTTATCCCAATAATTCTTATGCTGAATTTTTAAGAAACTTGCCACTAAAAGAAAATGGGGCTTTAGTAGAACTATATGACGGACGATTAAAGCCAAATTGGAATATTTATGCAGCCGTTGTAGATTTACCGATAGGAAAGAAGAATTTGCACCAATGTGCTGATGCCGTTATTCGATTAAGAGCTGAATATTTGTGGGAAGCAAAAAGATATGATGATATTCATTTCAATTTAACTAATGGGTTTCGGGTAGACTATTCAGAATGGATGAAAGGGAAAAGAGTTGCTGTTCAAGGAAACAAGACATATTGGGTTCAAAGAAAAAAAACTTCAAATACTTACGACGACTTATGGAATTATCTTGAATTCATATTTACTTATGCAGGAACTTTGTCATTATCAAAAGAATTGATAACTGTACCGATAGCAAATATAAAAATTGGCGATATTTTTATACAGGGAGGCTCTCCTGGACATGCCGTTTTTATAGTTGATATGGCTAAAAACACAAAAACTGGAGACAAAATATTTATGATTGCTCAAAGTTATATGCCTGCTCAACAAATACAGATTTTAAATAACAACAATAATAGTAAATTAAGTCCTTGGTACTACTGTAAAATTGAAAGCGATTTAAGAACGCCCGAATGGAAATTTAAAAGAACTGATTTAAAAAGATTTAAATAAAAAACAGCACACAACAATTAAGATACTGTGTTAAAATCCAAATAAAATTTAATAAATTTGAGAAAGATGAAAGAAGACTTAGGTTTCATCATTATCCGAAGTCAAATAGAAGCTTGATAGTTTTCGATGTATTCTTCATCCTTCTTCCAAAGAGTATAAATTAAACCAATTAACTTCCTTTGTACGGCAGTTCCTGATATCAATCCATTTTGTTTTTTATCAGTAAGATGATTATAAAGTATCTCTAAATACTTAACCCAAACTTGAAAGTAGATAGAAGGCAAGTGTGGTTTCTTAGTTCTGGTATCGTGCAAAACGTACCTGCGTTCAATTGCTTTCTTGCCTTCTCCCATTTAATATACTAAAATACAAAATCAGTAATTAAATGAGTCTTAATTGTTAATTGTACGAGCGTTCGCGTGGCAGGGATGATAATCAACTCTCCCTTTTTGCAAGTGGAACAAATTCGATGTTGGATTTTCTTCTGCTTTGGAAGTAGAATTTCTCCTAGATGATTATCTAGTTCTGCTTATGCCTGCTATTTTGAAGCACTCTATAAAATTCCTAAATGTTCTTCACTATTAATTTCATTTACTGATCCCTATTTACGCTAAATAAATACTCTTTTTTAAATTAAAAAAGTTTAGCTAATTTGAAGAGTCCAAAAAATCTTATAATTTTGACTCCTTGCTTTTCAAAAAATTTTTGAATATGGAAAAAATTAAATCATCAGAACTTATTATTAACTCAGATGGAAGTGTATTCCACTTGCATCTTCGTCCTGAACACTTAGCTGATACAGTAATATTAGTAGGTGATCCAGGTAGAGTAGAACTTGTTGCTAGCTTCTTCGAAGAAGTAGAATGCACAATTTCAAACCGTGAATTTGTTACTAAAACAGGTACTTACAAAGGAAAACGCATTTCTGCAATTTCGACTGGTATCGGAACAGACAATATCGATATTGTTGTAAACGAACTAGATGCGCTTGTAAATATCGATTTAGAAACTCGTTTGCCTAAAAAAGAGCATAAAACTCTTAACTTAATTAGAATTGGTACCTCAGGTGCATTACAAGGAAATATCCCTGTAGATTCATTCTTACTATCAAGAAGAGCGATTGGTTTTGACGGAATGCTAAACTTTTATGCTGATCGTGATCAAGTTTCAGATCTTGAATTTGAAGCTGAATTTAAAAAATTCGTTGATTGGAATGAAAAATTAGCTTCTCCTTATGTTGTTCCTGCTGCTCAATGTTTACTAGACAAATTGGATGGTGAAGGTACAATTCAGGGGGTTACAATTTCGGCAAACGGATTCTACGGTCCTCAAGGAAGAGTTTTGCGTTTGCAAACTGTTGATCCAAAATTAAATGACAAAATTGAAGAATTTGATTTCAAAGGTGAAAAAATCACAAACTACGAAATGGAAAGTTCTGCAATCTTCGGTCTTTCAGGATTATTAGGCCACAACTCTGCTTGTATTTGTGCAATTATTGCAAACCGCATTACAAAAGATGCTAGCCAAGATTACAAGCCAACAGTTAAGAAATTAATCAACACTGTTCTTGATCGTTTAACAAAGTAATCTTTATTACTTGTTTTCAAATATTTAACCCGTGAGTTTTTATTTTCTCACGGGTTTTCTTATATTTAGTAAGGTTAAAAAGAAAAAGTTATGGACGACAAAAAACTTACAGCCTTACTTTCATTACTCGATGACCCAAATCAAGAAGTTTTTGAACATGTTCAAAAATCATTATCTGAACTAACCGCTGATGTTGTTCCTTATCTCGAAGATATCTGGTTAGAATCTAAAGATCCATTTTTTCAGGAACGCTTAGAACAGATCATTAATAATATTCAATTTCAAAATGTAAAAAAAGAGCTCATCAATTGGGGAAAATGTTCTCATCCAAATTTGATTGAAGGAGCTATTTTGGTCAATAGAAGCTACAATCCAAATCTACTTACCGCTCCAATTTGGAAAATTATCGATCGAATTAAAAGAGATGTTTGGTTGGAATTAAATGAGCAACTTACAGCTCTAGAAAAAGTGAAAATATTAAATCATTTTTTCTATAATATATACAATTATCATGCACTTCCTCCTTCAAAACCAACCAATTGGGATGGAGATATTAGTACTGTTCTTTCTCAAAAACAAGGCAATTATATTATTATCTCGATTATTTATGCTGGAATTGCGCAAGCTCTAGATCTACCAATTTATGGTATTAACCTACCCGACAGTGTACTTCTTTGTTATGTAGATCAGGAACAAACTAAACTTTTGGGAAGAGAAAAAAAGAACATTCTTTTCTATATCAATCCTATTGACAAAGGAAATGTATTTGGACAAAAAGAGTTGGAGTATGTAGTCGCTTCAAAAAAAATTAAAAGTCATATTAAGCATTATCAACCTACATCTAATTCGAGTTTAATAAAGCGACTTGTAAAACATGAAATTAAAGTATATAAACATCTTAATTTAGATAGCTTTCTTCCTATTTTTAAAGAGCTTTACAAATCAATTCGATAATATTTAAAAACTTTATTGCATAAAAA
>JAOARS010000072.1 GCA_025210415.1 Marinifilum sp.
GTAATAATTAAGGGAACCAGCACAGGAGTTGCTACTGACAGTGATGGCAACTATTCATTGGATATTGAACAGGAGAGAGCGGTGTTGGTATTCTCTTTTGTAGGAATGCTATCGCAGGAAAGAAACTATACAGGCCAATTGATAATTGATGTTGAGCTTTCGCCTGATACCGAGGGATTGGACGAGGTAGTTGTTACCGGTTACCAAACAATTGCAAAAGAGAGAGCAGCAGGATCTTTTGCAAAAATATCCGCTGATGCTTTAGAGGAAAGATCAACGCTAAATTTGATTCAGAAACTTGAAGGGCAAGCTTCCGGAGTTCTTTATGAAAATGGAAAAATTACCATTCGCGGAGTTTCCTCATTTAATGCTTCTACTCAACCATTAATTGTTGTTGATGGATTTCCTTTAGAGGGAATTAATGCAGGAGCGAATCCTAGTGAAATTTTAGAACGAATAAATCCGGATAATATTGAAAGCATAACTGTGTTGAAAGATGCTGCGGCTGCATCGATTTGGGGAGCAAGAGCAGCCAATGGTGTAATTGTAATTGTCTCTAAAAAAGGCATTCAGAAAGGGAAACCCCGTGTTGAATTTTCATCTTCATTGTCGTTTACAAACCACAATCTGAGTAGTTTTACTCGTGCTTCATCAGAATCTTTTTTAGAACTGGAGAAACACATTGCTGACAACCAGTGGGTGCAATTACCCATTGCGGGTACACCCAATCAACCAGCATACAATACAGGTCTTGATACTTATTTAAGGTTAAATGCTGGCCTAATTCCTCAAAAGGAAGCAGATCAAATTATTAATGATCTGAAAGGAGTTGATGTGCGTGATGAGTTTGAAGATTTGTTTTTAAGAAAACAAGTGCGTCAGCATTATGGACTTTCAGTGAGTGGAGCTACGGATAAAAGTAACTATTACATGTCTTTAGGGTATGATGATAATAATTCCTTTGCAAAAAATACAGATGAAAACCGCATTGTTGCAGATGTAAAATTAAATACAGAACTGTCTGATAAAATTTCTATAAGTACAGGAATTTCTGCCACCATAAGAAACGAAAAAAACAATGGTTTTGGACCTGAATCTGTTAATTCGCTTCCAGTTTACCAGCGAATTCTTGATAAAGATGGTAACTATATTGCCCAGGCAAATGGATATGCTCAAGAAGCAAAAGATTTTTATGTTGATTCAGGTTGGCCATATAACTGGGATTATAATATATATCAGGAATTCGAGAATAGGGATAATACGACCCAAAGAGTGGATTTAAGGATGCACGCAGGTTTAAATATTAAACTTTTGAAGGGATTGAATTTCGAAGGACGTTATCAGTATCAATGGAGCAATAGTAAAAACCAGATTCTTGAAAACGAAAATACTTATAGCGTGCGTAACCAGGTTAATCTTCGTACTTATATCGATGATGATGGTGTGATGCAACATGCAATACCTAAGGGATATATCCGTTCTGATGACCATGCTTATATGAAAACGTTTACAACGAGAGGACAATTGAGTTTTGAAAGATCATTTAATAATGAAATGCATCAGATAAATGCAATTGCCGGTGTTGAGGTACGTAAGACTGTTAATGAAGGTTCTTCACAAAATAAATATGGGTATGATCCTCAAACCCTGCAATATGTAAATGTAGATTTTGTTAATAATTACCCGTTGTTGTTTTCAAGATCTTCTTCAGGTTCAAGAATTGCTGACCCAAGTCGTTTTTCATATTCAGAGAACAGATTTGCATCTTACTATGGAAATGCGGGATATACGTACAATGAAAAATATACCATTACAGGTAGCGCACGCTTAGATGATTCAAATTTGTTCGGAACAAGTAAAAAATACAGAAACGTACCCCTTTGGTCGGTAGGTGCCAACTGGCAGTTGCATAAAGAAGATTTTATAAATATTAATTTTATTAACCGCTTAACTTTTAGGGCAACCTATGGAACGGGAGGTAATATTAATAAAGATACAAGTCCATTTTTAACAGCTGTGGTTTGGAATGATCCCAGAGACCAACATCAATATGCATATATCGCATTACCGAAGAACCCTAATCTTAGATGGGAAAAAACAGCAACAACAAATATAGGTGTAGATTATGCACTATGGAATAATAGAATTTCCGGATCTGTTGAGTATTATAACAGGAAGGGTGTTGATTTATTGGGTAATGTCTCATTGAATGCCATTTATGGTTTTAGTGGAGCTTTAATAAACTTTGCGGAAATGTCGAACAAAGGAGTTGATTTTTCAGTAAACATAGGGATTCTTAATAAAAAGCTAAAATGGAATGCAATAGCAAACTTTTCGGCCAATAAAAACCGAGTGGAGAAAGTAGAATTAAGCGATGAATCGGTAGCTGGTGCAGTTGGCCTTTATGGATTAAACCCAGCTCGTGAAGGCAAACCTTTAGGTCATTTATATTCTTATCGTTGGGCTGGATTATCAGATAAGGGACTCCCGCAAATTTATAATGAAAAAGGTGAGGTTATAGACCATACAACAGAAATGACAGAAATTGAGGGCTTAAATTATGAAGGAGCCACATCTCCTAAATACTATGGAAGTTTCCAAAATATTTTAAGTTATAAAAGGTTAAGATTAAGTATGCTAATTGCCTATAAGCTGGGGTACAAATTTAGAACGCCTTCAGTAAATTATTCTGATCTTACATCTGCCACTAATCTAAATGCAGTGCATAAAGATATTGAACAGCGTTGGAAGAAACCAGGTGATGAACTAACTACGGATATTCCCGTGCTACCGGTATTAAGTAGCGAAATAAACAGGAATTTCAATTCTTATAACAAATTTGGTAGTCACAGGGTTGAAAGCGCTTCTCATATTAGATTTAGAGATGTCGTATTATCTTATGACCTTCCTAAGTCATGGTTTAAATCATTGGGACTTGCATCAATAAATATAGGTGCCCAGGTAAGAAACTTAGGTGTAATTACATTTAACGATGCTAAGCTTGATCCGGAAAACATTATTGATTCTTCAAAAGGGAAGGTAAAGCCGGAATATACGCTCAGTTTGAAAGCTAGATTTTAATTGATAATTACCTGAAAAATATTCAAAGCGTTAATTCAGTAAAAAAAAACGTAAAAATGAAAAAAATTATATATCTAATTATTTTAACTGTTTTTGCCACGTCATGTGACGATTGGATGGATATAAAACCAAAAGGAAGGTTGATACCGAAAAAAACAGAAGATTATAGAAAACTCTTGGATCATACCGGATTTATTGGAGGAGTTGCAATTACCAAAACTTTGGATATAGACTTGTGGTTAAGCGATGATATTGATTTAAGAGATGATCTGATTGGCTCTTTTTATGATGAGTATCAACCAAAAGCTCACAAATTTGAGGATCATATTTATTTGCAGTCGGAAGAGGATGAAAGCATGAATGCCGTTTATTCAACAATTTATGTATTCAACGCTGTAATTGATGAGGTGCTTGAAGCAAATGGTGATGTTGAGGAGAAAGAGAAATTGTATGCCGAAGCAAAAGTTCACAGGGCATTTGCCTATCTAAAATTAGTAAATGCTTATGCAAAGCAGTACAACCCTGTAACGGCAGCTACGGATTTAGGTTTGCCTATGCAGTTAAAACCAGAAATAGAAGGTAGTTTGAAAAGAGGAGTGGTGAAAGATGTATATGATTTAATTATTAATGATATTAATGAAATATACGAATACTTGCCTGAAGCACCTGCGTCAGATGAGTTCTGGAAGCCTTCAAAAGCATCAGCTGATGCATTATTAGCACGAACTTATTTGATTATGGGAAACTTTACCAATGCTTTAAAATATGCCGATACTTCTTTAGGTTTATATGATTATTTAACCAATTATAATACTTTACCTCCCCATCCCTGGATACCAGGTTCGCTGAAATTTCCCGATCGCTATTTCAACCCGGAGCAATTGTTATTAAAACAACCTTTGCGCGATTTTTATTTGGTTTACCCAAGCCAGGAGTTTTTAGATTTATTTGATCAGGACAATGACTTACGCTACACAAACAGAATATCACCAGAATGGCTCCCTCCTGGAACTAATCTGTCATACAGTTACTATGGGAAAGGTTCGTACGGATTAACTGTACCCGAAATGTTGCTTATTCGTGCTGAATGTAATGCAAGAGCAGGCAATACAGGCAAAGCTATGGATGATGTTAATTTAATTCGTAAGAATAGAATAGCAACTTTGGCTTATGTACCGTTATCAGCGGAAAACGCTGCACAAGCCCTTTCTATTGTAAAAGAGGAAAGAAGAAGAGAATTGGCATTTACGGGGCTTCGTTTTACAGATATTCGTCGCTATAATGCTTACGACAATGCAAATATTTCAATTGTTCATACCATAAATGATCAAACCTATACTTTAGCTCCGGGCGATAACAAATGGGTATTGCCTTTTGCGAGAAAGTATATTGAGAAAAACCCTGAAATTGAGCAAAATCCACGTTAGTGATTGATAAAATAAAAAGGTACCCGAAGCAGTTTGCTTTTGGGTTCCTTTTAATATACGGTAAAACAAAAATAAACATGAAAAATATAATTATTATTCTGGCAGCTATATTTATGAATGGCAATTTGTTTTCGCAAGGAATAAAATTTGAACATGGCACATTCGATGAGGCTATGGCAAAAGCTCAAAAAGAAAACAAACTTGTTTTTATAGATTGTTACACAACTTGGTGTGCACCATGCAAGCGTCTGTCAAAAAATGTGTTTACACAAAAAAAAGTGGGCGATTTTTTTAATAAGAACTTCATAAATGTAAAATTAGATTGTGAAAAAGGCGAAGGGCTGGCTTTGGCATCAAAATATGGAGTAAGTGTTTACCCTACATTATTATTTATTGATGCCGATGGTTATTTAGAAAACAAATTGCTAGGTGCAATGCAGGCAGATGATTTGATTGCAGGAGCTAAAATAACGTTGGATCCGGAGATGAGGCTTAGCGTGTTCGACCAGAAGTACGATAATGGCAATAGAGACTATAAATTCTTAATGGATTACTTAAAGGTTTTGTACAAAAGAGTTTATGATCGTAAAAAAATGACTATTGTATCCAGAGAAATTATAAAGCAATCATCTTTATACAAATATATGAACAAACACTTGTTCTATGTTATTGCGGCAGCCAACTATTCTTACGGAACCGAAGAATTTAATTATTTGTTGAAAAACAGGAATCAGGTTAAAGAAATGAAACAATCGTTTGAGTACAGAATAGTTTTTTTCGATAATATTTACGCACACCTGAGTGAGCATGCTAAAGTGTGCAAGAGTTTAACCGAGCTTGATAACGAAATTCAAAAATGTAATAAAGAGTTTCCAATAGAAGATTTGGCTACCGTTAAGAAAAGCTTAGAGGAGACTTGGACAAAACACCATCAAGATTGATCCCTCTCAATTAAACCAGATTATGGATTAAAGATTTATAGTGAGCATTAATAGTAGAAAGCTTTGTATAAATCCTGTTGTTTTGTTTCAGCATTTATCTGCCACTGTTTAGAATAACTCTTAATAGTTGGCAGTTTTTTTGCTTTTTGCCTTTCGATTTTCATAGAGCTTTTGCCTATTTTAGGGCCTGCCATCCCTTGAGTATGGAAGAAGTAGGTATCCTGCCCTGAAAATATTGTATATAATACAGTTCGTATCGAACAGGAAACTGTTTCAGCCCAGATTCTTTGCTTACTTTCTCATCAATGGCATCAAACGAAATGAGTTCATGAATGCCTGTAAAAATTATTTTATGAATAAAAAGTAATACCAAATGCAACATAGAATGAGCCATTTTAGAAAATAGTATAATGCCGATAGATTGCTTACACTCAATTATAAACAACCTGTTCTAATTTATTTCCATAAAGCGGAATAAATTAAGTAGTTATTCGGTAGTGTATCGATACTTCGTTAATGCTTTTTAACTGTTAGCGATTTAGGTGTTCAAGCTGTGATTTTGTAATAAGTTGTTTTTTGATTGGCTTGTAAATCAAACTAATGACTAAAAACTAACGAACCATTATTTTATTATTGTGATAAAAAATCAGTAGAACTTGTCCAATAATAAACGAAGTGGCAGGTTTATTTTTAACCTAATTGTAGGGTGGCTTATTTCTTTTTTACTGGTTTACTTTGTGAATATTTCAATTCTTTTGCGTTATCAGTAGTGATATAATTGATTCCTGTAGAATCGATTTTGATACGAATACCTGTTTTTTCAGAACTTACAATGGTATCACTCTTTGTATTTAGAATGATTTTACTTCCATCGGAAAGAATTAAAGTAGCTTGCTTTTTGCCAGACTTAATTTTTTTATCAGCCAACGCTTGTTTATTTATTGGTAAGAAAAAAGTTAATAAAGCAACAACAATAGCAATTTGCTTGATATTTAAAGATAATTCTTTAGCTATTTTCTTAAACTTATTTGATCTGGGAAGATTTATTTTTTTCATCATTTTCCTCTTTTGATTAAACTAATTATGCGATTTTTTAAATCATACAATACAATAACAGTCAATCGGGAAAATTGGGTGAACGATTAGGTGTAAATATTTGTTAAAAAAACTTTAATATTTCTGTTTTAGAATAAAGATATTGGAATAATTATCTGTAATACAGGCTTCTGTAGCTTTTTGGCTCGTTTGGAAATCAACAATTAAAAATTAATAAATCGAACTTGTTTGTGTATTTTAATTTGAGCCAACTATTAAAGAGTAATACTTGTGGGATATTATTACTAAGCTTTTCTTTACAAGAAATAAAATGACAAAGAAAAGGCAGCAAAAGCACAAAATATATATCGCTAAAAGTGCAGAAAAAGATGGTAAAAATGATTAGTGTATAATGACATTGAAAGAAAGAAATCAAAAAGAATGATCAATTAATTATTAATGTGAATCAAGGGTTGAACTCATTGACTTAAAGGCATTCGCCTTTTCGCCTGTTGGCACTTTGTTCATTGATAATTTCCTCTGTAAGGAATTCACGAACTTTGCTTTGCTACGGTTCCCTGCAAGGGAAAGGTACTCTGATTCAACGATAGTCCAAAATAACATGCCTTTATTGTTGTTTTCTTCCATTTTAAGAGCCTGTCCCGAATCGGAAGGAGATTGTCCGACAGAACAGAGGGGTACAGCAATAATAATTTATTTTTCAACTCTTGATTCGCATTATTAGGCTATTTTTGAAATTCATAAAAGGTTTGGTAATTCGATATGCGAATATCAGGCCTTTGCCTAATTAATAAAACAAATGAGATGAAATTAAAATTAAACCTACTGTTTGTCCTGGCAACAATGCTCGGCACTTTTGCATGTAACAATGCTAAGAAAGAAACAAAATCGGAAATGACTTTAACAGGTACCCTTACTGGTGTTGCTGATGGGACCAAAATCGAACTTGCGAGTTACATTGCAGGTGGAATGAAAAGAGACTCTGCTATCGTAAACGAAGGTAAATTTGTTATTAAGGGAGATTATCCTAATCCAACCATGTGCTATTTAGCTGTGACAGAAGCCAATGTTTTTGTTCAGATCTATGTAGAGAATATTCCGATGACTCTTACTGCTGATGTTAAAGATATGGCCAATATGATTGTGACAGGAAGTAAGGAACATGATATTTATGCAAGCTACCAGAAAGAAAGTAATGTTATCCGTGCTAAATACAAGGATATTATGGACGAACTTTATAAGCCAGGAAATACTAAGGAAAGAACTGATGAATTGGTAAAACAACTGGAGCCACAGCAAAAAGAGTTAGATATTTTAGGTGAGAAATTTATTAAGGAATATCCTGCATCTGCTCATGCTGCAAACCTTGTTGCCCAAATGGTATCAGGTAAAAGTGCTACTGAAACTCAGAGAGTGATTTCGGCAATGACTCCTGAAATTCAAAACAATCCGGTTATTGTAAAACTTTTGGCAGATGTTGCAAAGAAAGCTGAATACGAGGTGAGTATTGAAGAGATGATGGCCAATGTTAACAATGTTTCATACAAAGTTGACACAAAATATGCTGGCAAAGAATTGAAAGATATTATTTATCTAGGTGCTTTTAAAAATGGAAACCTTTGTGCATTAAAGAAAGATGGAACCGTTCAGGTTATCGATACCAAAGGTAAAGTTGCTAAGGAATTTAAAGCAAATTTAAATGGCCAGGCATCTTCATTAACTGTTGATACAGATAATAATATCTATTTGTTGTACTCCATTCAGAAAGAAGTAATTAAAAAAATAAGAGGTAGAAAAATTAAAAGATTGATCCCAAAATCAGTAGAGTGTGTTGTTCTTGATGAGAAAGGAGAAGAAAAAACAAGATACATGCTAAATGATGTAATTACCGCAACTGGAGCTAGAATTGTAGACAACAATTTAGTTGTTGCTGATTGCCGGAGTGCTAAATTGGCAATGTTTAATAAAGAAAATGGAGAGGCAGGCGCAGTAATGAAAGGCATGCGTCCATGTTGTGGAATTCTTGATTTTAATGTAAATGCAAAGAAAGAGATTTTGGTTGCAAATCTTGGAGCGTTTCGTGTACAGGGGTTTGATTTTACAGGTAAAAAAATACTTTCGTTCGGGCAAAGAGGGAAAACGATGAACGATTTCCACGGATGTTGTAATCCTGTAAGTGTTACAAGTTTATCAAATGGTGCAATTGTAACCGTAGAGAAAGATCCAACACGTATTAAAATCTACAGCAAAGAAGGAGCAAAACAAATTGCCGGAATCGAAGAGTTGGTAAAAGGATGTTCTTATATTCCAATGATAGTAGATTCTAAAGATAATCTGTATTTAGCCTCGGCCGAAAAAGGAATTGTAAAGTGTATATCAGTGAATTAAAGTTGATAAGAAAAAATAAACTATAAGAGAGTCACTCTTTCGAATGGCTCTTTTTTTATAAGTTTTGTTTTATCCGATTCACCCTATTTCACATTTTAATTGTCTCTTATATAAGAACGAAACAAAATAGGAGTTGTCATGATTAATGTGGAATACAGATCAGACAGTAATTTGTTGGATGTGGTGTTGGTGGGGAAAATACAATTTGCTCAAATGGAAGAGTACTGTTTGAACCTGCTAAAAGGAAAAACAAATGCAAATCACATTAGAATATTGGAAGATGCTAGTATGGCAGAACTGATTTATGATAGTGATGATGCAGAAAGATTAGGTGCAATTTTGCAAGCAGAACTTGGCCAAAAAATAATGGTAAAACATGCTTTAATAAGAAGAAATCCTATAGATACTGCATTAGGCATGATTCGTGTTCAGAACAACTCTTGCGATCGTTATCAATTAAAGGTATTCTCGACTGCTGAAAATGGACGAGAGTGGTTATTGAAAGAAAATTAGAATAATTTATAACTATTAACATCTACATAAAATTACTTTTTACAAAGTTAATGTTGGCGAGTATTTTTGTCAGATTTAGTACTCGTGTCATAGTTAAAAAGCCGAATCAAATTTTTGATTCGGCTTTTTTTATAGTACAGTAATACCATTTTTATTATACCAGTGTGATCTAAGATTCTACAGTTTCAATGCCTATCAATATTGATTTTTTAAAGACATAGAGTTAAAGACAAAAGCTTGTTCATATCGCTCAGATTATTCAATTTTTGATTGATCTTTTTACATCGAATTGACGTTGATTTAAATTTTTACATCACTATTAGAGTAATGTGGGGTGAAACGATTCATCAATTGCGGCATCTTTTTTGTCTAATCGAGAATTTTAAAGAATTCCAGATTTTGAAATAATGATAACTATAATTGTACAAGATAAAAATAGGAGAATTCCTGCTTGTGTAATTCAAAGTGGTAATCTATTTTTACCGACCAATATAGCGGACAACTATACCTTAAAATAAAACTAAACAAAGAATTAAAATGAGTGTAGAACAAGTGAGTACGGGAAATGAAAAGTTTTCAAGAGCTTTTTGGGTGGCAAACTCTGTTGAGCTTTTAGAACGAGCGGCATACTATGGAGTGTTTATTGTTATTACAATATATCTTTCAAGAATTCTTGGCTTTACAGATATTGAAGCAGCTATGATTTCAGGTTTGTTTTCAGCCGGTTTGTATTTATTACCAACATTTAGTGGTGCATTAGCCGATAAAATGGGATTTAGAAAAGCCTTATTACTGGCTTTTACACTACTGTCAATCGGTTATGCAGGTTTGGCTATTTTACCAACCATGTTGGAAGCTGCCGGCCTTGTAGAATATACAGAAGTAACCAAGTTTACAGGGCTGGAAAACACAAACTGGAAATGGATGATTGTACCAGTTGTAATTGTGATAATGATTGGAGGATCTTTCATTAAATCTGTAATTACTGGAACTGTAGCAAAGGAAACAACTGAATCGAACCGAGCAAAAGGCTTCTCGATCTTTTACATGATGGTAAATATTGGTTCATTTTCTGGAAAAACCATTGTAAAACCATTGCGTGAAGCTATGGGGAACGAAGGATTAGTGAATTTGAATTTCTTTTCTGCGGCTATGACATTAACAGCAGTTTTTGCTGTATTCTTTTTCTTCAAAAGCTCTAAAACAGAAGGAGAAGGAAAATCATTAAACGAAATTTGGCAAGCATTAATCAGAGTTGTTGCTAATGGCCGTTTGGTTGCTTTAATATTAATCGTTACCGGATTCTGGATGGTACAGCATCAATTGTATGCAACAATGCCAAAATATGTATTACGTATGGCAGGCGAAGGCGCATCACCCTCGTGGTATGCTAATGTAAACCCATTGATTGTGGTTCTTTCTGTAGGATTGATTACACAAATTATGGCAAAACGAACAGCTTTACTTTCCATGACAATTGGTATGTTTATTATGCCTGTTTCAGCGCTTTGTATGGCAGCCGGAAACTTGCTAAATGTAGAATCTGTTGACTTGGGATTATTCAGCATGCACCCTGTAGCATTTATGATGATTGTTGGTATTATTTTTCAAGGACTGGCAGAATCATTTATTTCGCCTCGCTTCTTAGAGTATTTCTCTTTACAGGCACCAAAAGGAGAGGAAGGGTTGTATTTAGGGTTTAGTCATTTACACTCATTTGTATCTTCTATTTTAGGTTTTGGTTTATCGGGAATTCTTCTTACAAAGTATTGTCCTGATCCAGCATTGTATGAGTCAAGAGCAGAATGGGAATTGGCATCGGCAAATGCACATTACATTTGGTATTATTTCGTAGGAATTGCAGCCGTATCGGCTATTGCATTAATTATTTATGGAAGAATAACGAAAAAGCTAGATGCACGAAAAGCATAAGGCAAGAGTAAGAAATTAAAAAATAATAAACCGTCTCTATTGGAGGCGGTTTTATTTTATGCAGAAATTCACAAAGGTTAATTAAGCTTAAAAAATATAGCATAGTTTCACCCTATTTAGTATTATTATTGTCTTCTTTACAGAAAGAATAAACACTAATAGTAGAGAGAACTTTCTCTTTATTTGTAAAAAGTAATGATATGAAAAACAAAATTGCAGTATTTCTTGTACTAATCATGAGTGTATCAACAGTTTCTGTTGCTCAAATTTTAACACCTGCTAAATGGACAGTAGAATTATCTAAGAAAGACATTAAAGTTGGTGATGTTATTGATGTGGTATTTAAAGCTAAAATTGACAAAAGTTGGCATGTATATTCAAACGATTTTGATCCGGAATTAGGACCAATCTTAATTGAGTTTGATTTTGAAGATGATGCAAGTTACGATCGTGTAGGAAAAGTTAAACCAATTAATGCAAAGAAGAAGTACGATAAAATTTGGGAAGGCGATGTAAGTTATTTCGAGAACACAGCCGAAATGCGTCAGCAAATTAAGGTAAAAAGCTTACCATTGCATGTTGAGGGAACTTTCGATTTTCAAACATGTTCCGATCAAACAGGACAATGTGTGATGGGCGACGATGAGTTTGATTTGAATTATCCAAACAAGTAAATCAAGTTTATTAATGATACAATTGGAAAGACTGTTTCTAAGAGGCAGTCTTTTTTTTGCAAATCATTTCAAATTTATACCAAATTAGTAGGCTATTTTGTTGTATTTATTCTATTTAATTGAAGAGAAGAATAATTTTCAATTAGTATTTTCAGGCACATAATTTGCTATCTTTAGTTCTGTTTTATACAACAAATTGTCTAACAAAAATTAAAATTTTTAAAAAATGAAGAAATTGAAACTAATACTGTTTGTTGGCGTTGTAATGATGTTCTTTTCGACAACAGTGAAAGCTCAGGGCATTGAGTTTTTCCACGGTACTTATGCCGAAGCTCAAACCAAAGCAAAAAAGGAAGGAAAACAATTATTTATCGATTTTTATACAGCTTGGTGTGGACCTTGTAAAGTAATGGCTAAAAAATATTTTACTTTAGAAAGCGTTGGTAAGATTTATAACAAAAAATTTATCTGCTTAAAAATTGATGCAGAAAAAGGAGAAGGGCCTGAAGTTGCTAATAAATATGGTGTTAAGGCTTATCCAACTTTGATTTTTGCTGATGCATCAGGGAAAGAATTGAAAAAAGTTCTGGGCATGCAAAATGAACAACAATTGCTTGAATTGGCAAAGTAAGTTCATAAGAACAATAAACGATATTAAACTCCTGCATCTCTTTACAGAGGTCAGGAGTTTTTTTTGATTCTTATTTTAAGAGATTGAATTATTGGTAACTATAGTTTTGCGTATCGAGATATCTCCTCATAAGTTTGGATATCTTATACCATTTCTGATTTAAATTTTCACATCGCTTGGTTACAGTTTGCATTGTATTATCATTTCTTCAATAATCATATAAATTTTTGGTTGGAATATATTATAAACACTAAAAATTGTGAGTATTTGTCAATGATTGCTCACAGTATCGATAGCTTGTATTTGGCACCTTCAGATAAAAGAAATGCTTAAGTACATTTTCATGAGTTGCATTAAAATTTTAGGTTAAATTAGGTGAAAGTAATTATTCGAAAAGCTATGATTTATTAGGATAAAACTTGTTCTAGGTTAAATAAGGTTAAAGACAGGTTTATTTTTTCATATATATGAGAAAATATGGAGCAATGATGTTATAATTGCATAGAAAATAAATGATTTATACTGATTTGTTTTTAAAATGTCGCGTATTTTCGCAATACCTAATACCAAGTGTAACATTTAAATGAACCATTTTGGAAAATAGTATGCCGATGTAAATGTAAAAAATGTTAGGCAGTGCGAGTTTGCGAAGCAATGGCTCATATATTTTCACAATCGGTATAATTTATTCTTTTAAACCTGTCGGCATTAATTCCCGATAAGGATACAGAACAGGTTATTTTTGTGCATAACATCTAATCTTGCAGTTGATATATTAAATAAAGCATTTTAAGATGGGGCTTGAATTGTGATAAAATACTATGAAACCTGATATTATTTAGAGGAATTATGGATAATGAAAAATCTTTTCCTTTCATTCATCCATTTTTCAAGAAATAGTGTCATATAGGCAAAATCATGTAGAAGATTAGTTCGATCATTCAGCTTTTAAAAAATACATTATTTTTTATATGTTTGATCAAAATTTAATTTATATGAATGGGATTTTGATCTGTTAGAAATGCACAGATTTTAGGGGAATCCAAACTAAAATTCTAAAGTTAAAATTATGAAATCAATTATTAAATTCTCGGCAGTTGTATTGCTTGTAAGTATGTTTGCTGCATGTAACGAAAAGCCAAAGAAAGAAGCGAAAAAAGATGAAGGATTCGAAGAAACAGCATTTATGCCATGTTGTGGAGAACCTTCTTCGAATGAAAAATTGTTAACCATTAATCTTGCTTTGAACGATACTTATTGTAAGAAAACAGCTTGTGCTTGTATTCACGACATTGCAGCAAGAGAATATGAAGAATTGCAAAAGCAATTGTTGGAGCAATTTAATATTGATTTAAAAATTACGTATTACATGGAGCCTTATATAATGGAGGATCAGTTAAGAGCTAAAACTCATGATGGTGTAATAACCAAGCCGTGGAATGCTTTCATGTTAACAAAGAACAATGATTTGCGTTACGAAAGAGTTGCTGATATCCTTGATGTATACGATAACCAGTGGTTAACCGGAGTATACTTGGTAAGAAAAGATTCTCCAATTAAAACTATGGCAGATATTGCAGGAAAAACTTTAGTTGCAGGGCAGGAAGATGCATATGAAAAATACCATGCACCATTTCACCAACTTAATGGTTTGAATATAAAACCAGGTAAAGTTTACCACAAGGCAAGTTGTTTGGAAAGCATTAATGAATTGATGGATAATAATGCAGATGTAGCAATTGTATCAGACTATGTGATGTCAGCAAGTTGTGCCGTGGATGTTGCAAGTGAAGAGGATTTTAGAGTAATAGGAGAAACTGAAAAAATGCCATTGTGTTCCGTAGTTATAGATCGTAAGAAAATATCAAAAGAGGATGCAATGCGTTTCCAAAAAGCATTATTGGCACTATCAAAAGATAAATCTCCGGAAGGAATGCTAAGTGCAGGTTTTGTTAAACCTGCTTCATGGATTCCAAATCCATATAAAAAACCGATAGCACAAAACTAACAATAACTATGACTGAGAAGAAAAATTGGGACAGACGCAGCTTTTTACGGAAAGCTGGTCAGGCCACATGCGCTCTTGCACTGGGAGGGGTAGCTTACAGAATAGTGGGCCAACACTTAAACGAGGAAACAGCTGGTCCGCGATCGAGATATGTTTGGCAGATTGATCCTGAAAAATGCACCAATTGCGGAAAATGTGAGACTGGGTGCGTGCGAACACCTTCGGCAGTAAAAGCTGTTAACGATCAGAAAAAATGTTCTTGCTGTGTCGTTTGCTATGGACACATTTCCAACAAGCAGATCGATTCAGATAAAATTATGAGCGATGGAGAAAGAGTTTGTCCTTACGATGCAGTAACACGTAAGAATTTCTCTGGAGGCAAAGATGGTTATTTTATTTACGATATTGATCATGACAAGTGTACAGGATGTGGTAAATGTGCAGAAGCTTGTACCGATAAGGGCACAAAATCGATGTTCTTAATTATTCGTCCTGATTTATGTTTGAATTGTAATTCTTGTGACATTGCCAGAATATGTCCTGAAAATGCAATTGACCGTTTATACATCGGGCCAGAAGATGATTTTAAAGGAATTTACGAGTTGGAGTACCCTCAAAATGATATGAATGGATATGGAGCGTAAACGATTAAAACTAAATTTGAGGGTACTATTTGTAATCGGATTTACTCTAATCTCTTTGTTTACATTGGTAAGTACCAGTGTAGCATTACCAACACCTCAGGAACAGTCTCACGACTGCCACAGTATAGATGATTTAAGCAGAGGGGATATTCGTGAATTTAAAGACAATTATATTCCAAAAGAATACTTTCCAACTCCTGAATATATGGTATTTGTTGATTTGGGAGTTTTATTGTTGTTGCTTTTAATTGGTGTTTTCTTTGTTTGGAGAAAAAAATCGCAAAAAGCAATGACAGTGATGGCTATTATCACATTTGTTTATCTCGGATTTATTAGAGGTGGGTGTGTTTGTCCGGTTGGAGCCATTTCAAATACCACAATGGGCTTAATTACCCCGGCACAAGTAGGCTTGGCAAGCCTTATTATTTTCATGCTTCCGTTGATTATAGCTTTAATCATCGGTCGTGTATTTTGTACATCAGGTTGTCCTTTAGGAGCGGTACAGCACATTGTACAAAAATCTAAAAAAAACATAAAACTTCCTAAAAAGCTAAACAATGCCCTAAAAATTGTACCGATTTTAATGTTAATTGCTACAGTATATTTTGCAATTCAGAGTGCATGCTTTTTTGTTTGTGAGGTTGAGCCATATAAAGTGCTGTTTTTTACTGGTCAAACCTGGTTCGAACAAGGCTTGGCATTTGTATTGGGGCATCCAATGGAACCTAAGTTTTTAATTGCTTTCGGTATTGGAACATGGTTGTACCTAATTGGCATACTTATTTTGGGTTATTGGGTACCACGTCCATTTTGTCGTTTCCTATGTCCTTATGGTGTACTGTTAGGGGTAGTATCATTCTTTTCGTTTAAGCCTAGAAGAATAAAAAGTGATAATTGTGTTTATTGTGGGATGTGCGAAAAAATATGCCCAACACAAGCAATTGTCATCGACAGAAAGAACAAATATTCTTACGTTTCAAATTACGATTGCGTGCAGTGCAACAAGTGTAATAATGTATGTAAGAAAGATGCATTCTAAAATTAATAAGTAACGTGAGTTCAATGTAAGAAATTGACCAAAGGCTTTAACTTGCCCATTGTTAGATTGCATTTAATCAAAAAGTAAAATGAGAAAAAAGAAGAACCAATATTTCGTATCCCGACTAAAGTTCGGGTTACGAATAAATCCACAATAAATTTACCGATTGTTAGATTGCATTTAATCAAAAAGTATCAAGACATAAATGACATTTTTCTTGATACTTGTGTCTTGAATCTGGATACTTTTTAATTATTAATGGGAAAAACTAATTCTATTATAACATACTTACAATTTAGACTTAAATCGAACTCACGTTTAAGTAATAAAATGACAAGAGGCTGTATCATAAGTCAGACAAACTTACTGACAATTGAATGTTTGAAAAAAGTCTCGGATACAAATAAAAAAGGGCTGTCTCAACCATTTGAGACAGCCTCTTTTGTATCCGTTATATCGCCCTTTATATAGTATGCTAAGTTCAAATTAGCTGGGGGATTTTACAATTTTTAATCACATTCAACTTGCTTAATTGCAATTCAATGAAAAAAAATGAAATTTTTTCACCAGTTGCTTTTTATCTAATCTGGATTGTAACAGATTTTTCTAGCTATAGATAATCAGACAAATAAGTCATCTTTTACAGAACAATAAAAAAAGGTGATTGTTATCTAAGTGTCTTTTGTTGTGCCTGTTGTTAACCTTAATTAACAGAAAAATTGCTTATTTCGTTCACCCAATTAGAGATTTTGGTTGTCTCTAAAGCAAAGGTTCAAACCAAAAAAATAAATCAGCTAATCACCCCAACAGGTTGGAATCAGCAAAAATAAGTTTACAACCTGTTAAGACTAAAAAAAAACAGATGAAAGGTAAAATTACAATTCTAGCTATTTTAATGATGGTTTTTAGTGGACTTTCTTTCGGGCAGGTAATAGAACCTACCAAGTGGGAAGTGGAGTTTTCTAAGAAGGATGTAAAAGTAGGAGATGAATTAGATGTTGTTTTTAAAGCAACAATTGACAAAACTTGGCACGTTTACTCTAACGATTTCGATCCGGAGTTAGGGCCAATTTTAATTACTTTCGAATTTGCAGCTAATTCAAGTTACGAAAGAGTAGGCGATGTAAAGCCAATTAACGCTCACAAAAAGTACGATAAAATTTGGGAAGGCGAAGTAAGTTACTTCGAGAATAAAGGAGAAATGCGCCAAACCATTAAAGTAAAAGAATTACCACTTCATGTTTCAGGTACATTCGAATATCAAACTTGTTCTGATGCAACAGGACAATGTGTAATGGGTGATGATGAGTTTGATTTGAAAATAGGTAAAGTGGAAGAAAAGGCTTTAGTTGCTGATGCTTCTACTCCCGAAAATAAAGAAAATAAAAAAGGCCTTTGGGCAATTTTTGTTGCCGCATTTTTAGGTGGATTAATTGCAATTGTTACTCCATGTGTATTTCCAATGATTCCAATGACAGTGAGTTATTTCATGCACTCAGGCGGAGGGAATAAAGCAAAAGGAAGAATGAATGCATTCTTTTATGGTTTCTCAATTATTGCCATTTATACTGTAGTAGGTACAATTTTGGCTGTAGTTATGGGACCAGATTTTGCCAACTTCTTAAGTACTCACTGGATACCTAACGTATTATTCTTCCTCATTTTTGTGATTTTTGCATTTTCTTTCTTTGGAATGTTTGAAATTACAATGCCAAGTTGGATGGTGAACAAATCAGTAGCAAACGAAGATAAAGGCGGTTTCATGGGATCATTCTTCATGGCTTTCACCTTGGTATTGGTTTCATTTTCATGTACAGGTCCAATTGTTGGAACCATCCTTGTTGCATCAGCAGGAGGAGAAGTTTTGATGCCTATTGTTGGTATGTTGGGATTCTCATTGGCATTTGCTTTGCCATTTACATTGTTTGCAATTTTCCCGGGGTGGTTGAACAACCTTCCAAAATCAGGAGGATGGTTGAATTCTGTAAAAGTTGTATTAGGTTTCCTTGAATTGGCTTTAGGATTGAAATTCTTAAGTGTAGCAGATCAAACCTATCACTGGGGAATATTAGATAGAGAAGTTTACATTGCAATTTGGATTGTAATCTTTACACTATTAGGATTTTATTTGTTAGGTAAATTAATGTTTGCTCACGATAGTCCGTTGAAGAGTATTAGTGTTCCACGTTTAATGTTGGCAATTGCTTCATTCTCATTCGTTGTGTATATGATTCCAGGTATGTTTGGAGCGCCATTAAAAATGTTATCAGGATTTACTCCACCGCAAGCAACTCACGATTTTAATTTAAGTCAAATTGTACGTGACAATTCAGGAGGAGGTACAGCACCTGTTCATAAGGCATCTCATAAGGCAAAATATTCAGACTTTTTACACTTGCCACATGGGCTCGAAGGTTACTTCGATTACGAAGAAGCATTAGCTGCATCAAAGAGAGAAAACAAGCCAATTTTTGTTGATTTTACAGGACATGGTTGTGTTAATTGTCGTGAAATGGAGGCAAATGTTTGGTCTGACCCTGAAGTATTGAAGAGATTACAGGAAGATTTTATCGTAGTTGCCCTTTATGTTGACGATAAGAAAAAACTTCCTGAGGATCAATGGTATGTGTCAGAATATGATGGAAAGAAAAAGAAAACCATTGGTAAGCAAAATGCCGATCTTCAAATTCGTAAGTACAATGTAAATGCTCAGCCATATTATGTGCTTCTTGATGAAAATGGTAATGATTTAGCTGAACCAACAGCTTACGATCTGGATGTAAGTAAGTTTGTGAAATTCCTTGATGAAGGAAAGGAAAATTTTAAAAAAAAATAACAGTTCAAATAATCAAATAAAAATAGTTTGTGTTGGTTAGTTTTCAAATTATCAATGAAAACATACTTAATGAGAATATACAGATAATGGGAGAGAGGAAAATCTCCTGTTATCTAAACTGAAAACAAAATAAAACTACCAAAATTAAAAAGTACTAGTTAGTGGTTATGAGCAGGGCAGCAAAAGAACTTTATCCCAATATCTGATCTGTAAACTTCCTGCTCACACCCTTTTCATTAGAAAACCAATTACCAAAACCTATTTTTTATCGAGTGTAAACTCATAAAAAATATTTTCGGATCAAAAGAACTCTCGGAGAGATTTTGAGAAAAACTAAAAACAACAACAAAATGAAGAAATTCTTAACCTTACTCGTGATGAGTACAATTTTGATCTCTGGCTTAGTCCAGGCTCAAAATACCACTACAATTCCTTTGAATTCTAAGGTAAAGCATGGTAAGCTTTCTAATGGTATGACTTACTACGTAATGCACAATGCAGAACCTAAAGACCGTGCAAGCCTTTATTTTGTGCAAAATGTTGGAGCTATTTTGGAAGAAGATGCTCAAAATGGTTTGGCTCACTTCTTGGAGCACATGGCATTTAATGGTTTGGAAAATTTTCCGGGGAAAAACATGATTAATTACCTGGAGAAAAATGGAATTCAGTTTGGTAGAGATATTAATGCTTACACCGCTCAGGATGAAACGGTATATAATATCAGTAACATTCCAACAGGAAACGAAAATTTAATGGATTCAGCGCTTCTTGTTTTACACGATTGGTCGGGTGGGCTTTTGCTTGAAGCAGATGAAATTGAAGCCGAAAGAGGTGTAATTCATGAAGAATGGAGAACAAGAAGAAATGTTCGCAAAAGATTAAATGACCAATCAACACCATACGTTTATAATAATTCAAAGTATTCTAAGCGTGATGTAATTGGTTCTTTAGATGTAATTGATCATTTTAAGCACAAAGAATTAAGCGATTTTTATAAGAAATGGTATCGTCCGGATAACCAAGCAGTGGTTGTAGTTGGTGATTTCGAGGTAGATAAGATTGAAGCTAAGGTTAAGAAATTGTTCTCCACTATTCCAATGCCTAAAAATGCAGCAGAAAGAGTTTACTATCAGGTAGAAGACAGTAAAGAACCACAATATGTTCTAGCTAAGGACAAAGAAGCAAATTCAGTATCGATCAGTTGGATTTTCCGTAAGCCTGTTAATACAGTTCGCGATGAAAAATACTTAAGAGAAGGGTTAGTTCAGGGAATGTTCAATAATATGCTGAACAATCGTTTAAAAGAATTACTTCAAAAACCAGATTGTCCGGCTGTTGGGATGAAGATTGGTAACTTTGAGATGTGTCGTACAAAAGCTGGGAATTATATCGGAGTTTCGCCAAAAGAAAATAAGGAAATTGAGGCATTCGAAACTTTCATGACTGAGTTTGCAAGAGTTCAGCGTTTTGGTTTCACTGAGTCAGAATTGGAAAGAGTGAAGTCTTCATTTTTAAGAAACTATGAGTCATATCTTCAAGGAAAGGACAAAATTTCGAATGAAGATTGGGCAAAATCTTTCCAAAAGCATTTCTTAAAAGCAGAACCTGCTCCATCTGTAGAATGGGATGTTGAATATGGCCAGAAAACAATTCCTACGATTACTTTACAAGAAGTAAATTCAATGTTGAAAAATTATGGCAATATTAACAATAGTGTATTCTCTTTAAGCGGCCCCGATAAGCAAGAAATCAAATATCCAACTAAAGAAGAATTGTTTGCTTCTGTTAAAAAGGTAATGACTTCGGATATTGAAGCTTACGCTGATGAAACAGGTGATGCTCCACTTGTGGCAGATGAATTAATGGATAAGAAATTTGTATCAGAATCGGTTGTAAAAGGTACCAAAGCCAAATTGTATACGTTAGAAAATGGTGCTAAAGTAGTTGTTCTTCCAACAGATTATAGTAAAGATGAAATTCTTTTCAATGCATATAGTTTTGGAGGGGCATCACTTCTTGAAAGAGAAGATTTAGAGTCAGGTGATGTTGCAACTATGTTGGCTCAAATCTCTGGAGTTGGTGAATTCAACGCAATTCAGTTGAGAAAAAAATTAACTGGAAAAATTGCGAGTATTAAACCATCATTAGGAGAGTATACCGAAGGATTTTCAGGATCTGCATCACCAAAGGATTTTGAAACAATGCTACAATTGCTGTATCAGTATTTCGAAAATCCAAGGTTCGATCAGAGTGTATTCCAGGCTCAAATGGGTGCAATCAAAAATAATCTTCAAAATGCAAAGGCTGATAATGGTAAAGCATTAAAAGATACAATTGGCCAGATGATGTCTAATCACCACGAAAGAGTATTGATGTTCAACGATGAATTTGTAAACAATATCGATTTTGAAAAGGCTAAAAAAATCTATTTGGACAGGTTTAAAGATGCAAGCGACTTTACTTTCCTATTTGTAGGTACCATTGATGAAGAGAAGCATCTTCCATTGATTCGTAAATACATCGGTAATATTTCATCTGAAGAAAGAAAAGAAAATTGGGTTGACCGTAAAGTACGTATGGCTGAAGGTAAAACTCAAAATATCTTCGAAAGAGAAATGCAGGTTCCTAAAACAACAGTTTATCTAGGTGTTAAAAATGAAATGGAATACAATCTTGAAACTAGAATGTATACTAGAGTAGTTGCTGAACTATTGTCGAAAAGATATATGGAAACCATTCGTGAGCAGGAAGGTGGAACTTACGGTGTAAGTGTAAGTCCTTCTATTGGCAAACGTCCATACGAACATGTTGGAATCTCTATCCACTTTGATTGTGGCCCTGAGAAACAAAAAAGATTA
The DNA here is from genome assembly GCA_025210415.1 of Marinifilum sp. Classification (GTDB taxonomy): domain Bacteria; phylum Bacteroidota; class Bacteroidia; order Bacteroidales; family Marinifilaceae; genus Marinifilum. The sequence goes on from JAOARS010000072.1 coordinate 22,029, forward strand.
AGAGAATTGGTTTACCAGGAGATTGATGCAATTGTTAAAACCGTGAATGAAACAGATCTTGATGAAATCAAGAAAAATTACATCAAGAACAGAGCGGAAGCAGAAAAGGAAAACAGTTTCTGGTTGAGTGTTATTAATGGATCATTAATGAATAACGAACCAATCACGAATACTAAAGAATATAATGAATTGGTAAAAAGTATCAATTCTAAAAAAGTAAAAGAATTTGCTAAGAAATTATTTAAGAAATACGATTCGGTAGAGGTAGTGATGAACCCTAAGAATTCGTAAAACAAAATCAATAGTCTGTTTTGGTTTAGTTTTGGATCGGTCGGAGGTAAGGGGCCGGCCGATCCGTTCTTTCATCTAACAACAATTAACCACCAAAAAACAACAAACATTTAATTTTAACTAATGAAAGAAGTATTCTTGCAAAAACTAAGGGAGGAATTTGTTCCGGCTCTTGGATGTACAGAACCAGTAGCTGTTGCTTATGCAGCGGCTAAAGCGCGTGAAGTGTTAGCACTACAACCGGAACGAATCGAGTTTCATGTAAGTGGTAACATTTTAAAGAATGGAATGGGAGTAGGAATCCCTGGTTCTGGTATGGTTGGATTAACAATTGCCGGGGCTTTAGGAGCTTTAGGTGGTGACCCAACTGCAGGACTTGAAGTTTTAGATGGAATAGGTACTGAGATAATGGAACATGCTAAAACTTTTGTTGATGATGGCAAAGTTTCGGTTGATGTGAAATACGATGTGCCAAAATTGTATATCGAATGTATATGTTACAATGGAGAGAACTCTGGCCGTGTAATTATTCAGGACCGTCATACAAACATTGTAGCAGTTGAACGAAACGGAGAAATCATTTACAATAGTTCAGCTAGTGCAGAAGGTGCAGGAGGAACTGATTTTTCGAAATGGAATTTTGAAAGCATTTATGCTTTTATCAGTACCATTGATATTGAAGAAATCAAATTTATTGAGAAAGGTATAAAGCTTAATAAATCAATTGCAGAAGAAGGTTTAACAGGGAGTTATGGTTTGCAAGTTGGTAAATCTATGATGTTAAACATTAAAAAAGGCTTGCTTTCGCCTGATTTAATGAACCGTTCTATCATGTTAACAGCAGCAGCTTCCGATGCACGTATGGCAGGAAGTACAATGCCTGTTATGTCGAATTGTGGGAGTGGTAACCAAGGAATTAGTGTAACACTTCCGGTAGTTGTTGCAGCTGAAGAATTGGAAGTAGAGCATGAAAAACTTTTAAGAGCACTTGCTTTGGCATTGTTAACCACAATTTATATGAAATCATTTGTGGGACAGTTGTCTGCTTTATGTGGAGTGTTGCTTTCTACTGCTGGAGCAGCATGTGGAATTACATACATAATGGGAGGCGATTATCAACAATTGGGAATGACTCTTAATAATATGACAGGTAGTGTTACAGGAATGATTTGTGATGGTGCAAAATATGGTTGTGCACATAAAATATCTGCAAGTGTTGGTGCAGCAATTCAGTCCTCATTATTAGCAATGAACCATAACGTTCTAAATGGAATGAATGGTATTATTGATGATGATGTTGAAGCTACAATTAGAAATATTGGGCGCCTTGCAAATGAAGGAATGGAAGTTACCGATGAGGTAATTTTGAAAACCATGTTGGAGAAAATAAAAAAGATATCATAAGCTATAAAATATAGATTAAAGATGGATGTGAAAGAGAATAATATTGAAAAAGTAAAGTGTTTGATTATTGGATCGGGGCCAGCTGGTTATACTGCTGGAATTTATGCCTCAAGAGCCAATTTAAACCCTGTAGTTTATGAAGGATTACAGCCCGGAGGGCAGTTGACTACAACTACCGAGATTGATAACTTTCCAGGATATCCTGAAGGAATTAGCGGCCCGGTAATGATGGGAGAGCTGAAGAAGCAAGCAGAAAGATTTGGTTGCGATTGCCGTTGGGGAATTGTTACTGATGTTGATTTTGAACAAAGGCCATATAAAGTAACTGTTGATGGAAAAACTGAAATAGAAGCAGAATCAGTAATTATTGCAACAGGAGCTACAGCTAAATACCTGGGACTTGAAAGCGAAGAAAAATTTAAAGGTTCGGGTGTTTCGGCATGTGCAACTTGCGATGGGTTCTTCTATCGTGGAAAAGATGTTGCTGTAGTTGGTGGTGGCGATACTGCCTGTGAAGAAGCATCTTACTTAGCCGGACTTTGTAACAAAGTTTACCTGGTAGTTCGTAAAGATCATTTGCGTGCTTCTAAAGCGATGCAAGAAAGAGTTTTCAAAACAGAAAATATCGAAATTTTATTCGAACACAATACAAAAGAACTAACAGGAGATATGGGAGTTGAAAGCTGTACTTTAATTAAAAAGGCAGGTACTTCTGAAGAAGAAGAAGTAAAAATTGCAATCGATGGATTTTTCCTTGCAATAGGACACCATCCAAACTCCGATGTATTCTCAAAATATGTAAAAACAGATGATCAGGGATACATTTTAACCGAAGCAGGAACACCTAAAACAAATGTTGAAGGAATATTTGCTTGTGGTGATGTTCAGGACCCTGTATATCGTCAGGCAATTACATCAGCCGCTTCTGGTTGTCAGGCAGCTATGGAAGCAGAAAGATATTTAGCTGAATTAAACTAGCCATTTCTCTTTGAAATGATCAGCAGAAGGTTTAATCTTCTATAAGATTTAAGTGTAAGTTTCAGCAAAGCAGGCAAGCTCGACAATATTCAGACATGTTTTTATTAAACGGGCTTGCCTTTTTTTTAGAGTATAAAAGATAAAGAGGTCTTTATGGATTTAAATATGTTTAACAACTAAATAATAAACCTAACAAAATGATTACAAATCCCCTAAGCAAAAGAATTATAGGCGTTTCCAGTTTGATTGGAAATACACCTTTACTGGCTGTCGAGTTTAGTTATAAAGGAAAAACTCGTACCATTTATGCCAAAGCTGAATACCTGAATATGACGGGTAGTATTAAAGATCGAATGGCATTTCATATCCTGCAAAAAGCATACAATAGTGGTGCATTAAAGGAAGGCGATCGCATTATCGAAGCTACCAGTGGGAACACAGGTATTGCTTTTTCGGGACTTGGCCGTGCAATGGGACATCCCGTTACCATTTACATGCCCGACTGGATGAGCCAGGAAAGAATTAACCTGATAAAAAGTTACGGAGCAAATATTCAACTGGTAAGTAAGGAAGAAGGCGGTTTCTTAGGCAGTATTGAAATGGCAAACAAACTAGCCGAAGAAGATGACAATACATTCTTACCTCGTCAGTTCTCAAACTGGGACAATTGCGAGGCACATTACAATACCACAGCACAAGAATTGTGGTGGCAGTTAAAATACCGTAATCTGGTGCCAGATGCATTTGTTGCAGGTGTTGGTACTGGCGGAACGGTAATGGGAGTTGGTAAATTCCTGAAAGAACAGAATCCGAAAATTAAAATACATCCATTAGAACCTTCTAACTCACCAACAATGACAACTGGTTATAAGGTTGGAAAGCATAGAATTCAAGGAATCTCTGATGAGTTTATTCCATCTATTGTTGAATTGGATAAATTAGATGAGATTGTAAGTGTTGATGATGGAGATGCAATTATCATGGCTCAAAAACTTTCTTCTGTTTTGGGTATTGGAATTGGTATTTCATCGGGAGCGAACTTTTTGGGCGCACTTAAAATTCAGGAAGAATTAGGGCCAGATGCAGTGGTAGTAACTGTATTTGCTGATGATAACAAGAAGTACCTGAGTACCGATTTGATGAGAGAAGAACCAATAAAAGATGATTTTATGGCTCCGGGAGTTGAACTTCATAAATTCCGAGCATTAAAGCGAGTATGCCATACTTGTTGCGATCCTACCGATTGTGTGGAAGGAAATTATAGCGATGCCTACGAAATGGTTAAGCTGCCTCACTGTCCGAGAAGAGATTAAATTATACCATTTTGAAAATGAAGTGAGCTATATCGATTATTTGGTATAATGCCGATGTAATAATGGTTGAGCCTTTCGAGTGAAACGAAGATAAGGTTCATTTCATTATACAATCGGTATTACAGCCTTCCCAGGCAGGTGGGCGATACCGCTTTTTTAGAGCTGGAGAGTGTAGTTATTGACAGGATCGTCAACTCAATCAAACACAAGAGCAATTCAAATGAACTTCGCTTAAAAGCCATGCTAACTACCTGAAACAGAATGAAAAAAGATTAAAAACAGTAGGGTTTTTGTATGGTAAAACCTTACTGTTTTTGTATCTTTAAGTCATGACAGACAGGGAGTTAATCGTTTTTTTACAGCAACAAATTTCAGAATTGACCGCATCTTTTTCTAAAACTATAGAAGAACTGACCCAAGAGGTTGCATCATTAAAAGCAGCACTTTTGGAGAAGGATAAGGCAGCGGAAAAGATGAAGCGTTTTGCCAATGTTCATCTTCCCAAAAAGATAGAAACGAGCAAGAAGAAGACTCCTGTCCCAAAAGATAAAGCACCAGCCCCGACACCCAAAGAAAGAGGGAACAACGGGGCTAAAAGAAAAGTTCACAATAATATTGAAGAACTTGTTGAAGAAGTCCTTCCCGGTGATGCCTGCTTTGACCGGGAAGCTGCGGTTTACTTGTTCAGTAAAGATGTGATAAGATATGAATATATTCCGCCACGCCTGATCAAACATATTTATCGCCTAAAAAAATACAGGATGGGTGATAAATTTTATGAGGGGAAGGCGCCCATTGCACCATTTCAGAACTCTGGTTTTGATAGTTCATTCTTAGCCTACCTGATACAGCAAAGGTATGTGTACGGTATGCCTGTTGAGCGCATTATGAGGTATCTGGAAGAATTGGGGATCGACATGCCCAAAGCAACCCTTCATGGTTTAATCAAAAAATCGGCAGAAATGCTCGATAGACTGGCATTGGTACTAAAGGATGTTATTGTTTCAGATCCTTATATCCATTTTGATGAAACATACCACACCATATTGGGTGGGGACAAAGGCAGTCGTAAAGGATATTTTTGGAGTGCATTGTCCCATCAAAATAATTTAATCCAATTCATTTACCAAAACGGTTCACGGAGCAAGACTGTATTTACAAATTATTTACCGGGTTCTTATGCTGGTGCGGTACAGACCGATGGGTACAGCTCATACAAAGTTCTGGAAGGATGGGATTACCCAAAGGCAATACGATTAGGTTGTGTTCAGCATTGCAAACGAAAATTCATTGAAATAAAAGAGCAGCCCAAGGCCGGGGCAATTGTTGATTTGTATAACCAATTTTACGCTATCCGAAAAAAGCCTAAAGAAAAGTGGAAAGAAGAATCCCTGGAAGTATATCAGAAACTGGAAAAAGAACTCAGAAAAATAGAACGGGATCCCCAAACATTAGGCAACAGCAGTTTGCGTACAGCAGCAGCATACTGTCTTAATGAACTGGAATCAATCTACAATATTGTTACATCCACACAATACGACCTTGACAACAATAGAATAGAGCGCCCCATGCGCTACATTAGCATTAGTCGTCGCAATTCACTTTTCTGTGGTTCCAATGCCGGGGCCAGCAGAACGGCAACCCTGTATTCTCTGGCTATTTCTTGCAGGTTGAATAAGGTTAATACTTTTGCTTATTTCAAAGACGTGATACAGCGATTAGCTGAATCTCCAAATATATCCAAAGAGAAAATACGCAATTTGCTCCCCGATAAATGGGCTGAGCAATAAATCAAAACAAACCATCGCCTCTGCATAGCGAGATGGTTTCTTGTTATACGTTTATGCGGAGACGCTTACTATTCTTTTATACTATTTACTTTACCTAAACTCAAAAATTCTAAAACGATTTACGGCTCATGTAAGGTGGCAAATGGTATAAGCCGTCCAAATACCATACATAACATTTGATTCCAACA
>JAOARS010000073.1 GCA_025210415.1 Marinifilum sp.
GAATAAAGTGCTTTCATCCATGCAAATCCGGATTTCTCATCAGCTCCAATTAACTGATCCACTTTTTTCCAACCATCAATACTTTTATACGAGATAATCTTATGCGGATTACTTTCCCACTCCATCTTTATCTGTGTAAAGTACTCCAGATTGTTCTCCGAGGATCTTAGAAAGTCCAATAAGTCTTTTAACCCTTCATTGGAGATCGTTCCGTTTAGATATGCCTTTATCTGATCTTTCATCTTCTTTCCTTATCTATTAGTATATCACAGATGAAAGAAAAATCCCTACCTAAAATTTAGAAAAAATATACATCTAAAACATAACACACTAAAAGAGTATACGTTGGGAACTTATCTGTCAATTGCTTTTTTAGTTTGCTTTTTGCTGTTGCAACATGTTTCTCTACCATTTTTACCGATAGATTCAACTGCTCTGCAATTTCAGATTGCTTGATGCCTTCCATTTTATTGAGAATAAATACCTGTTTACACTTATCAGGCAAACCCTCTATCGCCTTATCCAATTCCTGTAGTATCAAATCCTCTACAGCCACCTCTTCTTTACCCAGGAAGTCGTAGTGTGCTACATGCTGTAATTCCTCCTTACACCATTGCTCTTTGTTTTTAAGATAGGTTTCGTTATCTCTTAAATAATTGATGCAACGGTTTCTAACAAACTTATATATAAGGGCATTTAACGATTGATTGGCATCCAGTGTTTTCCGTTGTTTCCACAAGTTAACAAAGGCTTCCTGTACAATGTCCTCTGCCACATCATCGTCTTTTAGCAACAGAACTGCATATTTTAATAACCTTCCATAATAGTTATGAAAGAATAATTCGAATGCACTCTTATCGCCCTTAATTATCTGTTTTATTTGTTCTTCAAGCAAGATCCTGTATATACTAATTAAGCTAAAATCTAATTCATCAAAAACAACACATATCAAGATGAAAATGGTTGATCGCTGGTAAATGTAGTATAATTTTACAACTAGAAGCTTCTATTCTGATATCTTACTCCAAAATAAACATTGATACACATATCGGGTAGATTAAAATGTCATTTTACATTATTTTGTCCTCTAGCCGGACAGGCTTTTACTCTTTCTCCTTGATGAGAAAAGTAAACAAAAGAATCAAGGCTACCTAAAAAAAGAAATTGATATATTTACTGTTACTAAGTTCGGCTGGGTGATCTTCGAACAAGTTCTCAGCTTCCCAGTCTCTCTATGTAACAGCTGCTATATCCATCTCTTTTTTTAGAGAGGCCGAACGGTGCATTTAAGCTATTTGGGTGATTACCCACTACAATCCATACGGAGCTTAAATTTTAAACCTTCCACCTCAAACACATTGTCACCTTCTACCTGAACAGCTACGCAGTTAATTAACACAACATATACCTACAGCTTTTTAGTTTAAAACAAACAAGGCTGCCAAAACTGACAGCCTAATTGATCTTTTATTTGATGTTGAATCGTAATGTACTTTTCTTTCTTATCCTTCTCCATCTTAATTGTTCAATTGCTTTCCCCTCATTCTCTTTATTCCTCTGATGTCTGCTGCTCTTCCTTATTATTGTTCTTTTTGGTTTCGCGTGCCTGAGCAACAGTCATATATCTTTGAGTACAATCGTTGATAAATTCAGCAATAGGTACATATTTGTTGTTACCTGTTACTCGATGCAATACCTCGATGGCTTCAAATAACTCTTCACAACATACCTGAAGCTTTTTATATACTTCCATTGCCACATAATCCTCTTTGGCAGATTCTACTCTTGTTTTCTCTTTCTGAGTATCCAAATATCCCTGGTTATCATCAACCATATCCTGGTACCAGTCACTGCCACCTAATTGATTGATCCACACTCTACATTCCGGCTCACTAAGCCTATGCGTTAAGCTAGCCATTTTAGATGATTGAGTTGAACGGTTTGTCCGGTGCAAAGACCATCCATTATCACGAATAATATCTGATATTTTCTTTGCCGCATCAACAGTTACCTGATCTTTACGATGCAAATTAGCCTCTATATATGTTCGAAATGCTATAAAGGACTCATCGCGCCGCTGATCTTTTAATTTTAATTCTTCGGTATATTCACTACCACGACTCGTATGAACTACTTTTACAGATTTCTGATAGTTTGCTTCCAAATCAGAAATAGCTGATTCCAATTGCAATCCCTCTGTATCTGCTGTCACTAAATACGCAACAAGCTCTCCGCAATAACTGATTAATTCATCAATGCGGAGCAATCTGAAAATCATTTTAATTAATAAACTCATAATTTTATTGGTTTAGGATTCAACATTAGTTAAAAGAACCATATAAATTTAAAATTATTCTGACATAAATTCAAAACATTAATAACATTTTTTCATTAATAGCACAATCAGTATAAGGAATTTATGTACTTTGATTAGTAGCTATATGTACTCAGCAAACCGAAACCTTTAATAAAATAGTAGGGATTTTATTAGAAGGAAGTCATCGTTTTATTTTAAAAGTAGCACTCAGCACAGTTAAATGAGGTTCTTTTTCGAATGAGAGTAGCACTTTGTTCTATGGGATTACAGTATTTTATTTTGAAACAAGCTATCTTAACACTGCAGAGTGGTAGTTTTATTTTAAAAGTAGCACTCGGCGCTATTAAAACAGATACTTTTTCGAATGAAAGTAGCACTCTGTTCGATGGGATTACAGTATTTTATTTTGAATCAAGCTATCTTAACACTGTAGAGTGAAAGTTTTATTTTAAAAGTAGCACTCAGCGTTGTTAAAACATGTACTGTTTCGAATGAAAGTAGCATTCTGTTCTACGGTATTGCATTTTTTTATTTTGAATCAAGCTATCTTAACACTGCAAAGTGGTAGTTTTATTTTAAAAGAAGCACTCAGCACTGTTAAAACAATTACTTTTTCGAATGAAATATAGCGCTCTGTTTGATGCAATCATACAATTTGTAATATCGGATAGTACAATACAGTTTGAGCCTTAAAAGTATAAGCTATTGTCACACCTTATAATGTAATTTTATAAACTAACTATCGAAGAATAGAATTCCGCTTAGCGGTAGGGATATTCCACTTGACGATAGATGCAATTGCAGTAACTATGAAGAATTGAGGTAAAAAAAAAAGACCCCTAAATCACTTTAGAGGTCTTTCCTTATTCACTAACAATCATCAATCTTCCTCATATCCGGGAGTTTGTTTCAACAATGGATCATCATTTAGGGTTGAAACATCCACTGGCCAAAGCAGTTTATGTGCTTCGGTTGATTCATCCAATAAGGCAGGAACACCATAACTGATACCATCTGTAAATGCTAAAGGTTTACCATTTGCATCTTGCATACGGCGCATATCGAACCAACGTGCACCTTCATAAACCAATTCTTTATCACGCTCGTGTAAAATAGCTATCTCATTGGCCGCTTTGTCCTGGTTGGTATATCCATGTAATGTTACATCGTAATTAGTACCATAAGCTCTTTCTCTTACTTCATTCAAATAGGCAGAAGGATCATTTCCTTTGGCATTTTCTACTTCGGCCAACATCAATAATACATCTGCATAGCGATACAAGGGAATATCATCTGAATACCTGCGATTTCCTTCAGAATTAACAGTACCCAGGAATTTGCGCATCACAACACCACCATTTATCAAATCACCAGTGGTTGCATCCATATCGTAGAAATCATAAAAAGTAGCTGACTTGCGAGTATCCAAATCATCGAATGACTCAAAGAATGAAAAGATGTATTCGTTTCTTAATGTACCTCCTCCAATCAATTCAAGGGGATCACTGCTTTGGGTACCATCGGCAGCATATTTGGCTCCCATCAGGTTAAAGGCATAAATAAAATGGCTCATCCAGTTGGTTGATTCCGTTTCGACAAAACGTAATGCCATAATTATTTCATCATTGCCCTTATTATCATATGCAAATACACTTGCAAAATCTGATTGCAATGAAAAGTTTCCTTTCACTTCATTTAAAGCTGCCTCAGCCATTCCTAAATCCTCAGCAGCGGGGCTCTGATCTTCTGTCGTTACTTTTGCCGACCACAAATACACTTCGGCTTTTAGCATCAATGACGCATATTTCGACCATGTACTTCTTTGGTGTGACATGCTTACATTGGAAGCAAACTTCTCTAACGATTTATTTACATCGGTTTTTACCTGACTTAAAGTCTCTTTGCTTGTACTACGAGCTGTATAAAGACTTTGAGCATCATTAACACCTAATACAACTTTAGGTTCAAGAATTAAGGGAACACCTCCCCAAGTGCGATGAAGGTAAAAATAATACCAGGCTCGAATACCGTAAACCTGTCCCAGTAAATAATTACGGGTTTCATCATCCAGGAAGCTACATTCGTTCTCAATCTTATAAATAGCCAAATTAACATTTAAGAGCTTACCATAAATACCAGCCCATCCGCCTATTCCTACATTATCCTTTGTAAATTCCTGACTTTTTATCGGACTTGAATAATTCAATGAAGTATTCAGACTTGAGGTTCCATTTTTTTGCAAACCACCTCTTGCATCTCCCAGTAACCAGATGTTACTGTACGTGTCGCGCATATGCTTATGCAAGCCAAGTACATAATTCTCTACCTGAGCTTCTGTCTGCCAGAAGTTTTCACTACCATAATAATCTTCAGGAGCCAACTCCAGATCTTCACACGAAGTCATAAACAACATGGTGAATGACATTAATGCCCAAAGACTTTTTGTAATATATTTCTTCATTTGATTCATTTTTAATCTTTAATAACCTATTCCAATTCTTAAAACTTAACATTTAAGCCTACCAGCAAAGTTTTAGGTGTTACATAGCCACTTGATCCACTAGATGTCTCCAACTCAGGACGGTTTAATTTTGATTTTGTCAGATATCCCAGGTTTTTACCTGTTACAGAAATCTCTACCCCAGAAAGCTTGGCCTTTTCACACAATGATTGTGGTAAAGAATAAGCCAAAGTGATCTCTCTGAATGACAAATAATCGCCATCATAGACAAACAATGAAGAAGGGCGAGCATAATTACGCGACCCTAACTGATCTGCCCATCGGTATTCAGGAAATTGTGCGTTAATATTTTCAGGTGTCCATGTATCTTTACTTTCTGATACAGAATTATAGGTCCCCTGTGCCATTGCCATAAACCAAGGCAACTGACTATCCATTTGTTTAAATCCTAAAGCATAGTCAAAGCGGGCATTTAATCGTAAACCTTTATAGCTTACAGTAGATGAAAATCCACCAAACCACTTTGGACGTAAGTTCCCAACTTTTACTTTATCAAAGTTATCAATTTTACCATCCTTGTTTACATCACGCCAGATAACATCACCTGGTTTTATTGGCATGGCGCTTCCTTTACTTTCCAATTCATCCCATGCTGCCGGTCCGTAAAGTACGCGATTGTTACTTCCAAACCATCCTGTTGATTCATCCACCCTGTTATTGGCGATTTCTCTTACATGATCCCAGTCTTTATAGATGCCTTGTGCTTCAAATGCATATAAATCGCCGATACGCTGTCCTTCCTGGTATCCACCTACCCATACTAATTCTCCTGAACCTGGATCGTAAACCTGATAAGCACTTTGACGATTTCTTTCCAATCCGTTGTCAGGCAAGCTTTCTACGATATTTACATTGTGTGCAAAATTAGCGCTGATATCCCATGCCAGATCTTTCTTTCTTAATACTTTGAAAGACATGTCTATTTCAATACCACGATTGCGTAACTCACCATTATTTGATTTAATGCTGTTAATCCCGCTACTGCTTGGCAATGGAATATTGGCGTACTTATCTAAAGTCAGACGGTTGTAATAGGTAATATTAGTATTAACCTTGTTTTCAAAGAAACTTACATCCACACCTGCTTCAAATGTTTTAGAACGCTCCCATTTCAGATTCGGATTAGCAATGTTACCTAACAAATATCCAACCTGGTTATTATAAGTTGTATTGCCATAACTTCCCTGAAGTGTATAGGCTCCAATACCCGATACATTACCATTTAATCCATAACTGGCTCGTAGTTTTAAGAATGAAATAATATGGCTGTAAGCTTCCATCCAGCCTTCCTTGTTTACGATCCAACCGGCAGATACTCCAGGAAAGAATCCCCACTGGTTATCACCTAATAGTTTTGAGTATCCATCTCTTCTGAAGGTAAAAGACAATAAATATTTATCTTCATAGTCATAGTTTACTCGTCCAAAATAAGACTTAATGCGCTGACGAACATGTGAACTATTAATATTACGTTTTCCTTCATCTTTCGTAGTTAAACCCAAATCTCTGAAATCATCAGTTGGAGCTCCACTAC
>JAOARS010000074.1 GCA_025210415.1 Marinifilum sp.
CATGTTCATTAAAACTTCTCCCAGTGTACAATTTCTTCTAACGATTTGCGCTTTTTTGCAGGCATTTTATCATCATTAGGGTAGCCTAAAGATAAAATTGCTATTGGTTCAATATGATTTGGCAATTGAAAAAAATCTTTGCACTTTTCAACATAGAAATTACAAATCCAACAAGTTCCCAATCCCAATTCAGTAGCCTGTAAAGTCATGTGATCGATAGCAATTGATGCATCAATATCGGTATGATCTTTACCATCTTCTTTTCTTTTCCAAGCTGTATTATGATCTCCGCAAACGATGATATAAACCGGGGCTTCCTTAAACCAATCTCGGTGGTAAATTTCTGATACTTTGACATGATTTTCAGGTTCACGTACCACAATAAAATGCCAAGGCTGAAAGTTTACTGCCGATGGAGCCAATTGTCCGGCTTCTAATATTTTAATTAACTTTTCTTTTTCTACTTCAGTCGATTTGTATGATCGAACAGAGTATCGATTTTCTATAACGGTTCTTAAATCCATGTTTTTGTTTATTTATGAACTACAAAAATATAATTAAACAGAACAAAAGAGAATTTTAATTATTCTATTCAATATGTTGTTAAGCTCTTTTATTAATGTGCATTTTAGTAACTTTGCCACTCATTTTTCAAGCTAAGCTTAATATGACCAAAGATTTGAAGAAAAATATAATGTACCAGTATTTATTGTTGTTGGTAATTGCTGCAACTGCTGGTCATCAAGGTTGGAGAACTTTATTTAATAATTTGGCAGTTGATGAAGTTGGAATTGATGGTTTTCAGGTTGGTATCATTCAATCGGTGAGAGAAATTCCAGGATTTTTGGCCTTATTGGTTGTTTACCTGCTTTTGATAATTAAAGAACATAAACTTTCAGCTCTTTCAATTTTATTTGTTGGAGTAGGTGTAGCTTGCACAGGTTTTTTTCCAAGCTTTTGGGGATTAGTGTTTACTACACTAATCATGTCGGTTGGGTTTCATTATTTCGAAACCACAAATAAATCCTTAACCCTACAATATTTTTCACTAGAAGATTCGCCTTTTGTATTTGCAAAGCAAAAGAGTTGGGCTGCTGTGGCAAATATCAGCATGGGAGCATTTATTTTTGGAATTGCCCATGTAATGTCGTTACAGGCGAGTTTTATATTGATTGGAGCTGTTGTTTTTGCACTTGGTATATGGGCTTTGTTTTGGAAACCTGCTGATAAGAATATTTTGCCACAGAATAAAGGTATGGTACTACGAAAAAGGTATTGGCTATTTTATGTATTGAATTTTTTAAGTGGTGCACGTCGTCAAATTTTTGTTGTTTTTGCAGTTTTTATGCTTGTTGAAAAGTATCATTATTCTGTGCAGGATATTGCCGTATTATTTGTCGTAAATAATGTGATTACGTATTTTATATCACCATACATTGCCAGAGGAATTAACAAATTTGGAGAACGTAAAATGCTGTCGGCAGAGTATATCAGCCTGATATTTGTTTTTCTTGGTTATGCCTTTGTCGATAATGCCTGGATTGTTGCCGGCCTTTATGTTATCGATCATATATTCTTTGGCTTTTCAATGGGAATTAACACTTACTTCCAGAAAACTGGCGATCAGAAGGATATTGCGCCATCAATGGCAGTTGGATTTACAATCAATCACATTTCGGCTGTTGTGATTCCTGTTTTGGGTGGAATGCTGTGGATGATTGATCGTGACATACCATTTTTGGCAGGAGCGATATTAAGTGTGATATCTTTAGGATTTGTTCAATTAATAAAAGTAAAAAAAACAATATAAATGCAGACTGACAAAGAAATATATCAAACTCTAATTGAGTCTTATAACAAAGGAATTCAAGAGAAAAACCCAAACCTGATCAGAGCGTTTTTAGCTGATAATACAGTAGAGAATTTAAAGAACGAAGCAGCTTACTATTTGGAAATATTGCAATTGCGTGCTGGTGCATTCTCGCTATTTGGTGAGTTAAACGAAGCTGGAGAAGAGTATCGTAAAGGCTACTCATTTTGTTCAAAATCCGGCAAATGGATTTATGGTTTGAATTGGGCTCTGCAATTTATGGCTGAATTTTCATTTAAACGTGGTGATGAAAAGATAATAAACGCCATGAATGAAGGAATTAAGGTTCTTGATCAAGCATTTCAGGATTTACCAGATGATAAATATCACGAATTTTATCATTTGTGTTTGACAAATGTTAAGGCATTTATGTTGTTAACATCCGGAAAAAGGGAAGAAGCATTGACAGTGTTTGATATTTGTAAATTTACTCCTGTTCCAATACCAGAATACAATGATAAGGAATCATTGCAAATGCTTTTTGCCAATTTTACAAAAGGTTTTGCTGTGGCAATTGAGCTTAAAAATCTTGATTTACTGATGAATTTGATGAAAGTGATTTCTATAGATGATCAGGTTTTATACAGTCAAGGCAATTTATTCCGGGTATTCTATGAAACTTTGGTATGTGCATTTGATATGCGAGCTGAGTTTATTACGGAATTTAATGCAATGTTTAAAATTAAGGATGCCCTAAATGCTTTAACTCCTGAATTCTCTAAATTTTTGGGATTAATTGGAGAGCAAGATTTCGATAAACTTGATGAATTCTTTCAGGGATTTGAAAAGAGGTAATTGCTATGACTTTGACTTGTTACTGTGGTAGGCCAAATTCTTACGAAGAGTGCTGTGGTGCTATTCATTTGGGGAAACAAAAAGCTGAAACGGCAGAAGATTTAATGCGAAGCCGTTACTCGGCATTTGTATTGGCCGATATAGATTATATTCTAAAAACATATTCCACAAAAACTCGCCCTGTAAATCAAGCCATTGAAATACAGGAATGGGCAAAATCTGTAGAATGGCAATGGCTGGAGGTTGTAAGAACCAATAAAGGCAATTCGCTGGATATTAATGGATATGTTGAGTTTAAAGCTTTTTATAAGGAAAATGGAACAGATCAATGCTTACACGAAAACTCTTTCTTTGAAAAGGAGAATGAAGAATGGGTTTATGTTTCCGGACAATATCCTAAGGAGGAGGCGAAACCTAAACTGCCCGAAAGAAATGATCCTTGCATTTGCGGTAGCGGTAAGAAGTTTAAAAAGTGTTGCTTTGGAAAGGTAAAGGGGAATAATTAATGTAAACTATAAGTTAAAAAGTACTTAAAGTTAAAAGTGCCTAAAGTTGCAAAAAGGATTATGTGCTTGATTATGGTTTTTTATATTTCAAATGCCTAAATCACTTATGGTATTGGACTTATAAGTACTTTAGGCATTTTAAGTATTTAAGGCACTTTTTATCAGTTGGTTCAGGAATGCAATTTTATAACCTTCGCCAATAAGGGGTTACTCTTGATTCGCATGATTAGTTATTCCCCATATTTTTAAGAACTGAAAAAGTTTTGTCAATATCCGAATCGTTTACAACCAAGGTAAACTCGTTTGTTGTTGATACCACTTCTTCGATATTGATTCCTGCCCATGCGATATTCTTTAGAATAAAATAGTAAAAACCCAACTGTTGAGAGTTGGTAGCAGGAAGCTTTAACGTTACCGAAGAAAGTCTTTCACTTTTTGCAACCAGCTCTTCGCCAGTAAATGCTTCTTCTACTTTTTGTTGCAGCGATCCTGAAACGACTAAATTCGATTCAAAAACACCTTGAACCATAGTGTAAAAGAATTCTTGATTTGGCCCAATTGAGCGCAATAATTCAGTATGCTTTTCAATTAAAGTGTTGGAATTTTTATAAGTGAAATCAACTAGGTTAGACCGTACAATTATATCACCTACGTTTGTTATTACATCCTTTAAACCAGGATTGATCTTAACTTCCAGATTTGGAGCCAACCTGTTTAAAGCCATTATAATTGCTCCAATTTTCACAGGTTTTTTAACGGTATCTTCAACTTGATTCTGTATTTTGCGAGCCAAAGAAGAAATATTGATTAAGCCTTCAACCAAAGCCTCAGCCAAAAAAGGTTGGGTACTTACTATTTTTTCTACAACTTGTGGAATTGTTATCATATTTCGTGATATTTGTTGAAATCAATTACAAATATGTTTAAATTATCACAAAATGTAGAATTTCTGAATAAATTTTCTAAAAATTTTATTGATTTATTTGTGGCATCTATATTTGCTACCGTAAACCACAGCCCTACATTAACCAAGTAGGTTTTTTTAATCAAGGAGAATAATACCGGTAATCTTCTGTTAGATGATTGATGTAATCAGCACCAATTTCCAGAAGTTTATCGGGATTATTTTAAATGCTCTTTTTTGAATAAAGAAAAATAAAGTAAAATGAGAATGAACTGGCAAGGATCAATTGTAGCGATTGTAACACCTTTTAACGAAGATGGAAGTGTTGATTACGGAGCATTGGAAAATTTAATTGAATTTCATATTGAAAATCAGTCGGATGGTATCGTAGTTTGCGGAACTACCGGAGAAGCAGCTACTCTGTCGAAAGACGAGTATTTTGAGGTTATTAAATTCGTTATTGCTAAGGTAAATAAACGCATTCCTGTTATTGCCGGAACCGGATCTAATTCAACCATTGCAGCTATAGAAAATTCCCAAAAGACAGAATTGTTGGGGGCAGATGGCGTATTGGTTGTTTCACCTTATTACAACAAACCTACCAGAAATGGTTTAAAAGATTACTTTTCTCAGGTTGCAAATGCAGTTTCAGTTCCTGTTATCATGTACAATGTTCCGGGAAGAACAGCTTCCAATATTCCGGCAGATTTGGTAGTGGAGTTGGCACATGAAATTGACAATATTGCAGGTATTAAAGAAGCATCGGGTAATTTGGAACAAATGGCTTGCATATTACGTGATAGACCTTCTGGATTCATGGTTTTCTCGGGTGATGATGCATTGGCATTTCCGGCAGTTTGCCTGGGAGCAGATGGTGTAATATCTGTAGTAGCAAATTTGTTTCCTAATGAGTTTCATGATTTAATGCAAGCTGCTTTAAGAGGTGATTTAATAACAGCTCGCAAATTGCATTTAAAATATTTAAATATCATTCAACTGTGCTTTATCGAGTCAAACCCTATTCCTGTAAAAACCGGTTTAAATTTGATGGGCAAAGTAAAAGAAGAGTTTCGTTCGCCTATGTGCCGAATGGAAGAGGCAAACAAGGCCAAGTTGATGGTAGAACTTCAAAAATTATTGGTTCAAACTTCAGCCTATATGACTGAAATTGAAGAGTTGTAAATCTTATCGAAAATTCATTGATTTATATATTTCTCCCCTGAAATATTTTACGAAGCCATCTCATCAGAGGTGGTTTCTTTCTTTTCATACCTTTCAATAATTGCTGCTCCTACGCTATCTCCCCAAACATTTACTGTTGTTCTGAACCTATCCAAAAGCCAATCAATGCTTAAAATTAAACCAATCCCTTCAATTGGCAGGTGAACTGCTTTTAACACGATTACCATAGTTACAAGTCCTGCTTCGGGTATTCCTGCAGCACCAATTGCTGCAAGTGTTGCAGTAAGAAAAATAACGACTTGCTGAGCAAAACTTAAATCTAAACCATACAATTGAGCAATAAAAATGGCTGCAACTGCTTCATAAATAGCTGTACCATCCATATTAATGGTTGCTCCCAAGGGTAAAACGAAATTACTTGTTTTTTTCGATATTTTATTTTGCTGCTGAACACCTTGCAGAGTAAGTGGGAGTGTAGCAGTGCTTGATGCTGTAGAAAAAGCAAC
>JAOARS010000075.1 GCA_025210415.1 Marinifilum sp.
CAAACCACAAATGAGAATTGCATTAATAGGCTACGGAAAAATGGGTAAGGAAATAGAGCAAATTGCTCTTGATCGTGGCCACGAAATTGGACTAATTATCGATCAGCACAACGCAAAAGATCTTTGTGCAGATCAGTTACAAAATATTGATGTTGCCATTGAGTTTACGAATCCTGATTCGGCTTTTGGCAACTATTTACAATGCTTTGAAGCAAGTGTTCCTGTTGTATCCGGAACCACTGGCTGGCTTGATCAACTGCCAGAGATTGAAAAACAGTGTTCTGAAGGCAAAGGATTCTTTTACGCATCGAACTTTAGTTTGGGAGTAAATTTGTTTTTCGAATTGAACAAGAAACTAACCCAACTAATGGCTCCATTTAAGGAATACAATGTGGATATGGAGGAAATTCACCACATTCACAAATTGGATTCTCCCAGTGGAACCGCTTTGACATTGGCTGAAGGAATTGTTGAAAATCACCCGAAGAAAGACAAGTGGATTGAGGCAACCAGCATGAAGGAAGATGAACTTGGCATATTGGCCAAACGTCATGGAGCAGTTCCTGGTACACATTCCATCACTTGGCATTCGGAAGTTGATGAAATCATGATTCAGCATCAGGCTTATAGTAGAAAAGGATTTGCTTTAGGAGCAGTACTTGCTGCAGAATTTATGCCCAAAAAAGAAGGTTTTTATGGAATGATAGACCTTCTTCATCTATAAAAGAAAATTGTGAGTAATCATTTAAATATTATTGAATGACAAACATATTAAGAAACAAATGGTTTAAGTTTTCAATCGCACTGGTCATTACTTTGTTAATGATTATTTGGGTTGGCAATTATTGGCTTTTATTAGGATTACCAATCCTCTTTGATGTATATATCAGTAAAAAAGTACATTGGGCTTTCTGGAAGAAAAAAGGAGTTAAAAAACAAAGTACAATGGTTGAATGGGTTGATGCCATTATTTTTGCTGTGGTTGCAGCAACAATCATCAGAATGTTTTTTATTGAGGCTTATACGATTCCAACCAGTTCGATGGAAAAGTCCTTGTTGGTAGGTGATTATTTATTTGTAAGCAAAGTAGCATACGGACCAAAGGTACCAAACACACCTCTGTCCTTCCCTTTTGCACATCATACTATGCCAGGAACTACCAAGACCAAATCTTATTTGGAGTGGATTAAATGGCCTTATAAGCGTTTAGCAGGCTTAAATGAGATAAAACGTAACGATGTTGTGGTATTTAATTTCCCTGCCGGAGATACCATTGTGGTAGGTAGCGAAAATCCGGATTACTACACTCAATTACGTCAAGCTGTTAATACACTTAAAAGCAACGATATGAGAAAAGGCCGTCAATTACAATCTGATGAAGCTTATACTAAAGTTGCACGCAAATATTTTGCTCAAAACATGGAAATTGATACACGTCCTGTTGACAAGCGCGAAAATTACATCAAACGATGTGTAGCAATGCCTGGAGATACCATTTCGAGCGTTGATGGGCAACTGTACATTAATGGAAAGGCACAAGAGAAAGTTGGCGAGGTTCAATTCAATTATGAAATTCGCACAAACGGAACGCTAATCAATCCAAGAAAGTTAGAGAGCATGAATATCTCTAAAGATGAAATTAGTCATGGTGGTTCGGTTTATCACATGCCGTTGTCAAAAGAAAAAGCGGATAAACTTGGTAAGCTTAGCAATATTTCATCAATGGTTAAAATGGTTCATGGGGTTGGAACTTCGGAAGATGTTTTTCCATTTAATGAGAACTACAATTGGAACAGAGATAATTTTGGCCCTCTTGTAATTCCTCAAAAAGGCCAGACTGTTGAATTAAATTTGAAAACGCTTCCTTTATACGAAAGAGCAATTAATGCATACGAAAGAAATGATCTTTCTGTAAAAGATTCTACCATTTACATTAATGGTAAGTCAGCAAATTCCTATACTTTCAAAATGGATTATTATTGGATGATGGGTGATAATCGTCATCGTTCAGCCGATTCCCGCTATTGGGGATATGTTCCGGAAGATCATGTGGTAGGTAAAGCTTCATTCATCTGGCTATCGCTTGATAAGGACCAAAGTGGTTTTGGAAAAATCAGATGGGATAGAATTTTTACGTGGATACACTAAAATATTGAATTCATATAAGTAAAGGCATCTGCAAAGATGCCTTTTTCTTTTCCCCATATTTTTTATAGTTTCGCAATCCAAACAGAATCATAATGGAAAATACCACAGCTCTGCTTTCAACAGCATATTTTGCACCAATACAGTACTATTGCAAATTGATTCAACATTCAAATGTGATGATTGAACAATGGGAAAACTATTCGAAGCAGTCGTATCGCAACAGATGCAATATTTATGGAGCAAATGGAGCATTGGCTATTTCTGTACCAGTTGTAAAAGCCACCAGTAAAAAAGTTTTAATCAAAGACGTTAAAATATCATACGATACAAACTGGCAAAAACTACATTGGAAAGGTATTGAATCTGCTTACAAATCATCCCCGTTTTACGAATATTACATTGATGATTTAGAACGCTTTTTCTCTAACAAATGGGAACATCTTTTAGATTTCAACCAAGAAATACAGGCAGAGCTTTGTGAAATTCTGGAAATAGAGAATAAAAATACACTTACCGATGATTTTATTCCTTTAAACACTACTGACTTTTCTGATTTTAGAAATGTAATTCATCCAAAAATATCGAAAGAGACAAAAGATCCTGAATTCAATCCAAAACCTTACACCCAAGTATTTGGTGATAAACATGGGTTCATTCCGAATGTAAGCATTCTTGATTTGATTTTTAACATGGGGCCTGATAGTTCACACTACCTTGAAACTTGTTTAAAGTAATTCCAAGTATTCTTTAAGATCTTGTATAATCTGATCGTGATCAAAAGCCAATGCAGGCAGATCTTGGATCTCTAACCATTGTGCTTTAAGTGCATCATCATCACCTTTTACCTGTGGCAATTCATCAGAAATAATTTGACCTAAGTAAACCACTGAAACAGTCCTCCCACGTGGATCTCGATTTACAGCACCATAAGTCTTAAACTGAGCAAGAGTGACATTTTCAAAACCTGTTTCTTCCATTAGCTCCCTATAAGCTGCCGATTCTATGTCTTCATCCATATCAACAAAACCACCAGGAAATGCCCATTTGTTCTTAAATGGATCATTGGCACGCTCTATTAAAAGCACATAATTTTTGTCTTTACAAGTGCAAAAAACTGCACAATCAACAGTTAAAGCCGGACGAGGATATTGATAAGTAAACATTAAATTTGTGAGTTTGTAAATGAGTAATATATAACACGAAAGCTATTTTTTATTGGGAGTCTGAACTATACGACAACTGACAACCGATAACCAAACTA
>JAOARS010000076.1 GCA_025210415.1 Marinifilum sp.
CAACCTGACTTTTGCCCTTAAAGCATCTGGTAGTTTAAGAAAAACATCCGGAAAATTGACAGGAATACCTGGCTTTTTTAGAGCTGCATTTGCCTAAAAGGGAGAAGTGCCTGGCTTTTGTGAAACACACGGGAAGCAAAAAGGCAGGCTGTGGATTAAAAAAAACAGGAATACGAATAAAAGAAGCAGAGTTTTTTCTTAAAATTCCAGGCAGTCGATATTAAATGTCAGGCATGTTTTGGAATATGCCAGGCCTTTCAGGAAAATTGTATGGCTATGCAATATAAAAATGAGTAGTGCCATTCATATTTGTTGGCAGACGATTGTTTTTGTCAGCACTGCCAGGTTCAATTGTCAACAGATGCTTGTACCACTTTCGAACTTTTGGTTTAATTGCATGCATTTGCATAATGAATCAGCAAGTATTGAATAATTCATCGGTTTTGTGCGTATATTTGATCAATTGTATTGAGTAAGAAATGAATTTATGACTTAAACAATCAAATTACAGTGGTTAATTAAAATTTGTATAGATAAGCCTTGTTGTGTTGTAATGCAACATAAATATACCTATTTTAGGGGGCATTGTTTTTAGGCAATAATTTTTTGCTAACAATTGCTATTCTTGCATTTTAAAACAAGAGAATACAAGAACGATACTTAAATTCAATGCTTCGTTAATGTTTTTTAGCTGTCAGGTTTATAGTGATTTAGATGGTTGAACTGCGATTTTATAACAAGTTGTTCTTGAGTGTTTTGCAAATTAAACTAATGGCCAAAAACTAACGAACTATTATAAATTGTTAACCCTAAAATTAGAATTTCTTGAAAAAAATATATTTGTGCATTACCTGCTTGTTTTTTCTTTGCGTACAATCTGTCAATGTTTGGGGACAGAGTCAGCAGGACAGCTTACAGCAAGTTTTAGATAGCCTGTCTGTAAAACAAATTCCGGCCTTAAATACCGAAGTTAACATTAGTGTAAACCGTGTGCGCATTGATGAGTTTATGCGTGCCCTTGCCAACGATGTAAATTTAAACTTAAGCGTTCCCAATAATTTGGAAATTTTTGTGAGCAATAACTTCTCCAATGTCAAAGCAAAAGATGTGCTTCTGTTTCTGTGCCGAGAGTACAACATGCAAATGGATGTAATGGGAAACATTATTAAACTGCATGTGCCTGTTGTTCCCCATTTGCCACAAGAATTAAAAATTTCTTACCATGAAGAAAATGCCAGTTTGTCTTACGACTTGCATGCTGCCCGGTTGGGTGAAGTAGCAAAGTGTATCACACAAAAAAGTGGAAAGAACATTGTATTGGCTCCCGGGCTCGAAGTTCAAAACATTAGCGGTTTTGTTCAGGAAATGCCTTTTGCACAAGCGTTAAAGCAGATGGCATTCTCGAACAATTTGCGAGTAAAACAAGAAGATGAATTGCTTTATGTAGTAGAAACTCAATTGGTAAAAAACAATCGTAGCAAGCCTAAACCATTGGGCAATGGCCTGCAATCCAATATCAACCTGGGAGTAAGAGCAGGTGCAAGTGTGCAAGTTCAATCGGCCGATAGCATTTCCATTGATGTTGACAATTACCCTGTGGCACAGCTGTTTCCTTATGTGGCTCAAAAATTACACAAAAAATATGCTAGCCTAAATCCTCTTAAAGGAAGTGTAAGCCTGCATTTAAAAAATGTGAATTGGGGTCAATTTTTATACCACCTGTTTAAAGGAGGAGGAAGCACTTATAAATTCCAAAATGAAGTTTGTTTTGTTGGAGACAGAAACAGCCCCGAATTGAAAACGGTAAAACTGGTTCCATTGCAGTATCGTTCGGTTGACAAATTAAAAGAGCAGTTTCCTGCAGATTTAATAAAAGGAATTGATGTGAAAGAATTTGCCGAGTTGAATAGCCTTGTTCTTTTGGGAGATGCAGATAGAATTTACGAGTTGGATCTGTTTCTGAAAAAAATTGACAGATTGATTCCGGTGGTACTGATAGATGTAATTATTATGGAGGTTACCGATACAAAAAATGTTGAAACCGGAATTCAGGCAGGCTTAGGTAAAGAACCTGCAAAAACTTCAGGTTCAGTATTGCCAAGTGTTGATATGACATTGAGTTCCGGATCGGTTAATAATCTGTTGGATGATTTGGGTTTAACAAACCTGGGAAAAGTAACACCAAATTTTTATTTGAAACTGAAAGCCTTGGAAACCGAAGGGAAACTGGATTTGCGTTCAACACCACGCCTTTCAACATTAAATGGGCACGAAGCAACTTTAATCATTGGAGAAACCGAATATTACAAAGAGGAGAGGAATGATTATTTTGGAACACAAAACCCACAGCTTTCCAGTCAAACCATGTACAAGCCTGTTGAGGCAGAACTAAAAGTGGTAATTAAACCTTTTGTGGCAGGCGATGGAAACATTACATTGGATATAGATGTAAATCAATCGGATTTAACCACTCGTATTTCTGAATTTGCTCCTCCGGGAAAAGTAACGCGCCAGTTTAAATCCATGATCAGAATTGGC
>JAOARS010000077.1 GCA_025210415.1 Marinifilum sp.
ATTTATTACCGATCCGGTGATTCGATATGGCGAGCAGCAGAAGTATGCTGATAAGGTTGTGTATTCAGAACAGACCAAATATCAACGAATTGTTATTACTCAATGGAAAAATGATTATTGGTTGTACTTAAACGGGAACCAACAATTGTGTACGCGTGATGAGATAATGTATCATGAACCATTGGTACATCCGGCAATGAGTTTGCATCCGAATCCGGTGAATGTTTTGGTGCTTGGAGGTGGCGATGGCTGTGCAGTTCGCGAAATCTTAAAGTATCCGAAAGTTGAAAAAATTACTTTGGTTGATTTAGATCCGGCAATGACAGATTTGGGTAAAACTCATCCAATATTAACCAAATTGAATGAAAATTCACTTCACCATGAGAAGGTGGAAGTGAAGAATGCCGATGGATTTACTTTTCTGCAAAAGAATGAAGATTACTATGATGTAATAATCATTGACCTTCCGGATCCTCGTTCGGTAGAATTGGGAAGACTATACTCTTATGAATTCTACAAGCAGTGTTATCGACATATGCGACCAGGTGGAGTAATTGTTACGCAAGCTGGAAGCCCGTACTTTGCAACAAGGGCTTTTACTTGTATTCTTGAAACCATGAAAAGTGCCGGATTCGAAACAGTTCCGATGCATAACCAGGTAATTACGCTTGGAGAGTGGGGTTGGAGTTTGGGAGTAAAGCAGGCTAATGGAGATGTGAAAAAGAATTTGAGAAATCTAGAATTTGAGGTTCCTACACGTTGGATTAACAACGAGGCAATGGCTCTAATCACTTCCTTTGGAAAGGATTACTATCCATGGGATAAGGATACTGTTTTGGTGAACAAAATTCACGAACCAGTTCTATATAAGTATTATTTAAAAGGAAATTGGGATTTGTACTAATGGAGGAAAAAACAAAAATATTAGCAGCAAAAATTCACAATTTAAGGTTTTGGGTTAGCGAATGTGATCCAATGCTATTAAAGGTTAGATTCCAGCAATATTTGGAAGAAGTAGATTTTGTGATTCTGAATTGCTCCGATCATCATTTTCCAGTACAGGGATATACAGCTCTTTGGATGCTGGCCGAATCGCATTTGGCTATTCATACCTTTCCAGATAAAGGTTTTACTTACGTGGAACTAAGTTCTTGTAATCAGGGGAAATCAGAAAATTTTAAGAAATTGATTGAAGAGAGCGATTTTCAAGTAAATTGGAATGGCGAAGGCATAGAGATTTGTAAACCAAATTCATAAAGTGGTATACCGATAATTGTAAAAATGGATGAAAAAGAATAACAGTATAATCATAAAAGATTCAAGTATCTCAACTAGCCTAGTGGATAGTGAACTTTTCATCTCTTTAACAGATATGGCAAGAAATAAAAATCCACAAGAACCTAAAGATGTTGTTAAAAATTGGATGCGTTCCAGAACAACAATTGAGTATCTTGGGATTTGGGAACAGTTGAATAATTCAGATTTTAAAGGGGTCGAATTCGACTCCTTATTGTATGAGGTTGGAAATAATCTTATTATCTTAAAAAAGCATGCGCAAAAAACTTATATATCTATCAGCATTCCTAGTTTATGTATTGGCAATACTGTCTATTCAATGGTTCGAAAGTCAATCAGCCGAATCGAATATTAAAACTATTGGCGATGCATTTTGGTATGCAATTGTTACGCTAACCACGGTTGGTTATGGCGATTTCTATCCGGTTACGCTGCCGGGTAAAATTATTGGTCTGCTTGTAATTGTAGGTAGTTTAGGAATATTAGGATTTTTAATTGGAGAAATAACTGTAAGATTTAATCAGTATATGGAAAAGAAAAAAAGTGGTTTTTGGGGAACCAATTTCGAGAATCATTATGTGATTATTGGTTGGAACGAATTTGCACAAAAGGTAGCCAATCAGATTATTCATGCAGGACAAAAAGTTGCCATTGTTACCAATTCTAAAACCGATTTGGATTTGATTGCTGATCTTTATTCATCGAAAGATGTCTTTTCTCTTTTTGCTGATTACTCGAATATTGAAGCTTACCAAAAAGTAAATGTTAACTTGGCAAAACGTGTATTTGTGAACTTTGTAAGCGACTCCGAAACTTTGGTTTTTGTAATTAACCTGAAGAAACAATATCCACAGACGAATGTGATTGTGCGTTGTTCAAATCCTAGCTTGAAAGAAACTTTCCTGAATGCCGGAATCGATCATGCGATTGCACAAAACGAGGTCGCTTCTAAACTGGTCGCTTCCTATTTATTCGAGCCACATGTTGCCACTTACACCGAAGATTTGATTGCCACCAGTGTATCGGATGAGGATTCGGATATTCAGCAGTATTTAATTACTGAAGAATGCCAGTTTGCCGGGTCGGACTATATGGATGCATTCCTAAAATTGAAAGTCGATTTTAATGCCATACTAATTGGTTTGGTACAAGATGGTAAAATCATTAAAAATCCTGTTAAAGGAACCAATGTGCAAATCAATAACTACCTGATTTTAATATCGAGTGGAGACAGTAAAAAAGCTTTGGAGAATTTCTTTGGGGTAAAGGAGGGAGAATAATGGCCTGAGGCCGATTAAAAATATGTGAAACAGAAAATCAGATTCTTAATTGAACTCAGGCTATTAAATGAGCCATTTTGGGAAATGGTATCATGCCGATGTAGAAAATGTTAGGCAGTGCGTCCTGATGAATTTCGGGATTGTGAAACAGTGGCCATATATTTTCACAATTGGTATTACTGCATTAGCCTAAGTATGATAGGCCTCTCCTTCTAAGTGTCGATGATCTCTCTTCCTAAGTATCGATGCTCTTTCCTTATAAGGGTTGATGCTCTCTCCTTATAAGGGTGAATGTTCTCATATTATAAAGAAGTCGTAGAGGTTAATATTTTACTCAGGTTGATATCCTACATCATCAGGTAAATTTGGAGCTTGCGAAGCCAATACGGCCAATTCATCGGCACGTTCGTTTCCAGGAATGTTGGCATGTCCTTTCACCCAAACAAATTTCACATTGTGTTTGGGGTAAACATTTAAAAATCGCATCCATAAATCCGCATTTTTTTTGCCTTTAAACCTTTTCTTTACCCAACCAAATACCCATTTTTTTTCTACGGCATCAACAACATATTTCGAATCGGAATAAATGGTAACATCGCAACCCGGATTTTTAAGAGCCTCTAAGCCTGCAATGACAGCCAATAGCTCCATTCGGTTGTTGGTAGTAAGTTTGTATCCCTGATTTAAATCTTTACGATGCTTTCCCGAAATTAATACAACTCCATAACCTCCCGGACCTGGATTTCCACTTGCTGCACCATCGGTAAACATTGTAATTTTAGCTGACATCTTGTATTGTTTAGGTTTATCAGATCAAAAGTAGGATTTTTCTCGCAAAGGGCGCGAAGATTTTTTCTCACAAAGAGCGCAGAGTGATTTAAGTACGAGGAAATGAATTAGAATAGAGAAAAATTTGGAGGGGTATTGTGTGATTAAAGCTGCGGTGCGCTGCACCTTATTTTATATTATAACTTGGTGACTACAAATACTGCGGTGCTCTGCACCTCAATCTGTAATATATTTGGAGTTGTTAATAAAGCGGCAGCGCCGCGTAGTCTTTGTAGTTATATGGTACGGTTTGTAATTTAAGGTGCAGCGCACCGCAGCTTTAATCACACAAAACATCCTCCCAAAAATCAAATAAATATTTTTCATCATATTTGATATCATTTTGGTTCAATATCTTTAAATATTCCTCCTTGAATGTATTCTTTTTATGATGTTGTTCTTGATTTAGAATGTATTTCACAACAGAATCGATTTGAGGATTGGAATGAGTGAAACACCCATATCCTTTTTGCCAACTGAATTGAAATTTACTTAGGCGATTATCCTTGATCCACTTATTGGATGAGGTTTTGATTTGTTCTACAAGATTGGGGATAAGTTGATTTAAATTATAACCTATGAAAATATGAATGTGATCTGGCATTGCATTTATGGCAAGTAATTTATGCCCTTCATTCTGGATGATTCCTGTAATGTATTTTTCAAGTTGTCCTTTCCATTTCTTTTGGATCATGGCATCACGATTAGTAACTGCAAAAACTAAATGGAAGTAGCATTGGGTGTAGGTATTGGCCATAGTGGATTGTTTTTCATTGAAATTACAGGAATTGAATGGATTAAGCAAACCGAATACCACGCTTTAATACACCTTAATTTCTCTTGGTGTTTTTTCTGTACCCTTTGACTTTTCAACTGTTCCAGACTTTCATAAAAAAAGGATGCCCAAAAATTCGAGCATCCTTTTGATATTATTTGTGAGTGGTTAATTCATCAATTACTTCACAATCGTCAATTCGTCGATGATGTTTTGAGCACCAGCAAATTTGTCGATAATGAAAAGTGTATAGCGAACATCAAGGTTGATACATCTTTGAAGGTTTTCTTCGAAATCAATATCACCTGACATTGCTTCAGAGTTGCCATCGAAAGCAGTACCGATTAATTCACCATTGCCATTAATTACCGGAGAACCTGAGTTACCACCTGTAATATCGTTGTTTGTTAGGAAACAAGCTGGGAGTTTACCGTTTTTATCGGCATACATTCCGTAATCTTTAGCTTCGTAAAGTTCTTTCAATTTTGCAGGAACCTGGAATTCGTGGCTTGTTGGATCTTCTTTTTCCATTACACCTTTTAAAGTTGTGTAGTGGTAATAGTAAGCACCATCTCTTGGCTCATAACCACCAACATTACCGTAAGTTAAACGGATGGTTGAATTGGCATCAGGAGCCATTAATTTTTTCTTGTTGATTTGCAATAAACCATCAGCGAATAAACGTTTTCCTTTAATTAATTCTTCAGCACCTTTGTTTGAAGCTTGATAAGCTTTCATGTAAGCTACTTGAATAGAAGTACCAATTCTGTATAAGAAATCGTTCTCTAACATTTCAGCTTCAGGAGCTTCAAGAAACTTGTTGAATTTATCTTCTGTTGCAAATACCGAGTTTGCATAAACGTTTTCAGCAAATTTGTTAAAATCGTTATTGTATTCTTTTTCGATAATGCCGAATACAGAAGGACGATTTTCCATTGCAATATGATCTGCATAGAACGCAAACAATCCGGCCATTAATTTTTGGTCGGTTGGAGCATTGTAGTCCTTATAGAATTTCTTGCCCGAAGCTTTCATCGCTTTAAGCACTTTTTCAATTGCTTCAGCATCTTGTTTTTCAGCCTTAAGAAGTCTTAATAGCCTTCCAGCTTTTGCAGCAAAATCAGGAGCCTCTGCACCGCGAACCAATGCTTCGCCTATATAAGAAGCCTGATAAGCTGCATCTTTTCTCTCAGCATAAACTTTTTTGATCATGTTAAGAGCTTCACCATATTTAGCAGCGCGTTTGGGTTTAGCATTTGCCCATTCTAAGAATTCTTTTTCAATTTCTTTTTTGTGGCCCATTGTGTTCAGCTTCTTCAATGCCTTGTTTTGCTCGTTTGAATATTTCCAATAGTTTGCACTACCTGCATGCTTAGAAGCATATTGAATTCTTACTTTAGGATCTTTCAACATATCCTTCATCATGATATCCAATTTTACTGTACGGATATCGTAACGATTTTTGTTGGTAATTTTCATGGTTTCTTCCAAACCGTAAGAAGTTAGGTAGCGATTTGTAGTTCCTGGGAAACCCATAATCATTGCAAAATCTCCTTCTTGAACTCCTTTAACCGAAATTGGAAGGTGGTGCTTAGGCTTTAATGGTATGTTGTTTTCTGAATAAGCAGCAGGTTTTCCGTTGGCATCTGTATAAATACGGAATAATGAGAAATCAGCTGTATGGCGAGGCCACATCCAGTTGTCAGTATCACCACCAAACTTACCCATTGATTGTGGAGGAGCACCTACTAAACGAACATCTTTGTAAATTTCGTAAACGAAAACAAAGTATTGGTTGCCGTTAAACATGCTCTTTACATTGGCTTTGAAGTGGGTTCCTTCTTCAGCTTCTTTCTCAATAGCTATAGCTGCCTTTTCAATCGCTTTGTAGCGATCTTCTTCCGACATATCGTCTTTTACTTCTTTTAAAACAGCTTTTGTTACATCTTCCATTCTTACCATAATAGAAGCAGTAATACCAGGATTGGTAAGCTCTTCTTTTTTATTGTAAGCCCAGAAACCATCTGATAAATAATCATGCTCAGGAGTAGAGTGCGATTGAATTACACCAAATCCGCAGTGGTGATTTGTTAAGAACAAACCTTGGTCTGAAATAATTTCACCTGTACAGAAATGACGGAATGGCCTTCCTTCGTTTCCTAAACCAACAATTGCATCTTTTAAACAAGATTCGTTTACCTTATAGATGTCTTCAGCTGTAAGCTTAAAGCCTTTCTCCTGCATTTCTGCAGTGTTTTTCTTTAAAAGAGATAAAAGCCACATTCCTTCGTCTGCTCTAACAGTCGAGAAGCAAAGCAAAAGACTTAATCCCAATACCAATGATTTTAAATTTCTCATTTTAGTTGAATAATTTTAAAAGTGACCCAAGTTGTTGACAATGAGTAACAACCTGGAGTGTTCGTTGTGTCGAATTATTTTGTTGAAAAGCAAAGTTAGTATTATTCTATATATTTTACAGATTCGGTAGAATTTCCCAATTAAGATTAAACTTGTAATTGTCAGAAAATCAGAATTATATTGTAATTTGATCGTAAGAAAATTAGATGAACGTGTGAATTTTCTCGTTAAAATTGAGTTATAATCAACTGTTAATGAATGATTTGTTAGAATTTTAACTCCATTTGATCAGGAAGTAATCCAAAGCTTTTGCGGTG
Organism: Marinifilum sp.; assembly: GCA_025210415.1. Classification (GTDB taxonomy): domain Bacteria; phylum Bacteroidota; class Bacteroidia; order Bacteroidales; family Marinifilaceae; genus Marinifilum. The sequence continues at coordinate 6,855 of JAOARS010000077.1, forward strand.
ATGTAGACTTATTCCATGCTCTCGAATTGCCATTCTGTGTTTTTTGGTTGGATACCCTTTGTTGCTACTCCAATCGTATTGCGGAAATTTCTTGTGTATTTTTATCATGAAATCATCACGATAAGTTTTGGCTAGAATTGATGCAGCTGCAATAGCAGCATATTTGCCATCTCCTTTAACAACACATGTGTGTTTAATATTGTTGTATGGATTAAATCGGTTGCCATCAATTAGAAGATGTTCCGGTTCAATTTTTAATTGATCGATAGCCCTATGCATTGCAAGAAAAGAGGCATTAAGGATGTTGATTTCATCAATTTCTTCATGATTAACAATTCCAACTGCCCATGCTATGGCTTCTGTTTCAATAGTTTCTCTTAAAAAGTAACGCTTCTTTTCTGATAACTTCTTCGAATCATTCAGCATTTCGTTCGAAAAATCAGTAGGAAGAATAACGGCTGCAGCAAAAACAGGGCCTGCAAGACATCCTCTTCCGGCTTCATCGCAGCCAGCTTCTATTGTATTGTCAAGTAAAAAAGGAGCTAACACTATAATTTAAATTTGTTTTGTGCAAATGTAATCGAAATTGGGAAGAAGTGTTGGGAAAAATTATTTTTTGTATTTAATGGTTCTGGCATTGTCGATAAATTCCCTTTTAACACGCTTTGGATCATCAATAATCTCATAAAACTCATCAAAGTAATTCAGAACACGCTCTTTCTCCTTATCATTAAGATATTCGCAGTTGGTATAAAGTTCGTACAGGTTATCTTTCTTCATCCTAAACTCACGAAAAATGTATTCTAAATCTTTTGCTGTTCTTTTGTATCCGCGGTATAAACGATCGTGAATACTCTTAATATCTAGTTTTGGATTTGGAACTGCATAAGGAGCATTAACCAAGCTTGCCCAATCAAAATCATAGGGCACAGGAGTTGGCCTCGAAGTAGGAGTTTTTGCAATTAATTTAATGTTGTGAAGGGTTGGAACGCCCCAGTCGGTATTTCCTACTAAATATTGAAAAATAGCAAGTTTCGTTACTTTGCTAATGAGTGTATGATCTTGATGGATTTTTTTCTCATACCGGGGGATTTTACCATTTCTATTTGCCATATGCTCAAAATCTTCTATAAAAAAAGCATATTTTTTTAACGACCCCATCTGATTTTTGCTGTCTTTGTAAGTGATTTCAGCCAAACGAACATTAAAGCTTTCAGGGCTAAATAAATTGTATGCTTTATAAATCAGATATTCCTGAATAAGCATTTGTTGATATCTTTCTTTTTTGTTCTGGCAATGGGTAACCATTTTTAATTTATCCTGACCATGAAAAAGCGAATAGCTTGATTCTGCTTTATTAAACTTTATTCGCATTGGGGGAAACGGACAAATGCTTCTGTCTTTTCTAAAATTCCCTCTGGTTCTCATTTCTACAATCATGGACACGATGGAATCTCCCTGGTAATATGAAAGTCTGCCTTTGTGATATTTATTTTTTTCTCCGATATCTCTAACCAATGACTTTAAATCTGTTGTAATTGTCATTTCAATTAAGGTATCGGATTCAAAAAGATTAGGAGCTTTAAATATAGTGTTACTTTCCTGTTGTGCGAGAGAAAATGAATTAATGCTGCTAAGTAGAATCAGCAATATTAAAAACGCAATATGTCGAGCTTTCCATTTCATTTTTTGTAGGAGATTTTGAAGTGTAAATTTTTCATTCCATTCCTTTGTCGCTTAATTCTGCATCGGTTAAGATTTTACTGCCGGGAATATCTTTATAAAAAATAGTTAATTTGATGCTA
>JAOARS010000078.1 GCA_025210415.1 Marinifilum sp.
TACCCAGCACCTCCGGTAATTAAAACTTTCATGGCAGCATTAATTTAGTTTTTAAAAAGTCTAATAAAGTTACTGATTATCTTTCGATTCAACCAAAAACGTTATTTTTAAATGAAGTCGCAATAGTTAATTCGTTATGGCATGCTTGAAATAATCCCTTAACTTTAAAAGAAAAACTACATTATGAGATCACACGAAATAGATTACAAGATTAAAGGACACGATATTCAACTGGTAGAAATTGAACTGGATCCTAATGAAACGGTAATTGCCGAAGCAGGAGCAATGCTTTACATGAAAGAAGGTATAGAATTCGAAGCAAAAATGGGCGATGGTTCGGAGCCGGACAAAGGTTTGTTTGGGAAATTGCTAAGTGCAGCATCAAGAAAAATAACGGGCGAATCCATATTTATTACTCATTTCACACATCATGGAGTAGGGAAAAGCCATGTGGCTTTTGCTGCACCATATCCGGGTACAATTGTTCCATTGGATTTAAACCAATTAAGAGGTTCGGTAATTGTCCAACGAGATGCATTCTTGTGCGCAGCTTTAGGAACAAAAATAAGCATGCATTTCAACCGAAAATTAGGTTCCGGATTTTTTGGTGGAGAAGGTTTTATTCTACAGAAATTGCAAGGCGATGGAAAAGCCTTTATTCATGCAGGCGGAACTTTAATTGAGCATGAATTAAATGGAGAAACTCTTCGTGTTGATACAGGTTGTGTGGTTGGTTTTGAAGAAGGAATAAATTTTGACATACAACAGGCAGGCGGCTTAAAATCGATGTTGTTTGGTGGAGAAGGATTGTTTCTTGCTACATTAAGCGGAAAAGGTAAAGTTTGGTTGCAATCTATGCCAATAAGAAAGTTAGTAAGCCAATTAAGTTCAGGTGGGCCAAATGCTTCAAAAGAGAGTAGCGGTGGCATTTTGGATTCATTATTAGAGTAATCAAAAAAGTTCTGTTTACTATTTTTAATGTTAGTCAGAACATAGAAAAGTTAAGTATCGCTTCCTGAGAAGATAATTAAAAATATGAGGTGTCTCATTTTATTGAGGCGCCTTTTTCTTTTATACTCGTATAAAAAAGCGAAGAAATTTTTTCGCTTTTTTATAAAGGTTTTAAACAAATCAATCTAACTTATTAACAGTGAGATTTCATTATTATTTAAATTCAATTTAAATTACAAAACTCTACAATATCGGATAGTATTAATAGCCTGCAACTTACACCTTAATATTACAATTCTATGAATTGGGAGCATTGATTTTTTTTTGATTAGTCGTTTTAATATAATTAAATTGCTTTCGATAAATAAAAACCATGTGTTTTTATTTGTTCCCCGATTCATTGATATGCTAATTAGCTTCCGGTAAAATCGTTCCCCGGTTTGCCGGAAGTCGGGAACAAATCCTACCCTATTATTTTATAAATCCAGGTTTCATTCTTTTCATTCGCTTCAAATTTCGCCTGCGAAACCTTATGGCTCCATAAACTATTAAGAGTAACACGGGTATAAGAAAGTTAAAGTACTTAATCATAAATACTTTACCATCGGTTATTTCTCTTAATGGACGAGAAGAAACTCCTTTGGTTCTCAAGCTCATCAAGCCTGAATCATCAGAAAGCCAATCTATGGCATTTGCAAACAGATTAATATTGTCTTTCTGAATCGATATTTTATTGGCACCAAATCCATTTACAATAAAATTACCATCACCAATAAGGCAAATTTTAGCTTCTTCCTCGCCTCCCATTGTACCCGATAAAGTTGCGGCTACAGTTAAATCAGGATAAAGAAAATCCTGAGCTCTCCACACACGGCCAATATTAAAACTAATTGGTGCCTTTAACTTTCCGGATATTTTAGAGGTATAAGCTAATGGTTTGTAATTCATTAAAGTATCACCAACATATGTAATTGGGCTGGCAAATTGTAAAATGAGTGTTTCTATTCCATCGGTAATGCTGTGATTGGTAAATTGAGATACTACAGGTAAGAATGGAAAATTTATTTGCTGCGGAAATGAGAAAAATCCTTGCTGCTGAATGGTAACAGTACCACATTTTTTATCTACAATAAAAGAATCTTCTACATAAAGGCCTTTGTTTTCAAGCCATTTTTCCAAACCTGTATTTACGGTAACTCCAATTCCTTCATTCAACATTCCCCTAACACGCTCCATGGCAATCATTAACGATCCCCCTTTTTCCAAATAATTATCCAAACTACCCAGTTGAGTTGGAGAAATGGTTCCTGTCGGCCCAATTAACATCAAGCATTTGTACTTCTCTAAATCAGGTTCAGATAACAGGTATACAGGTTTAACATCGTATAAAATAGACAGCTCATCCAAAACCTGTTCAATAGCCGCAAATTCAGGTTCACCATGTCCCATAATATAACCTATCTGAGGTTTATCTTTAATGGTTAACCTTTTAATTAAAGTAGATAATGTGTACTCCATTGCAATTCCTGGTTTAATCAAAGGAATTGCCTCAAACTCATCGCCAACTTGAATTACAACACCTAAAAATACACGCTGTACTTTTAATTGATCTTTTTCCCTAATTTCTAATGGTACCGGATGAATTCCCGCTTCTATAGCTTCCTGTTCCAGTTCTTCATTCTTATTGGGATTAATGTATTCAAATGATATTTTTCTATTGCTGTAATGGTTGTATTCAGTTAACAGATTTTTAAAATCCTGAACCGTTCTGTTTACATCTGGTGGCAAATCTTCTGAGATGTACAATGTAATAATGATAGGCTCTGTAACCTCCCTTAATATCCGCTTTGTAGAACGATCTAAAGTATATCTTTTATCCTCTGTAAAATCTGCTCTTAGAAAGAAAACCGACGATAGGGAGTTTAGCACAATTAACAATCCTGCTACCATTAAAATACTATATAGAATTTTTCTCTTTTTAATCATGTTTTGTATCTAAGCTATTAAACTTGTAAATTTCTATTTGAGAGAATCATTTTTGATGAGTATAAACAAAGGAATGTTATTGAGAGGAAATAAATCAGATCTTTTGTATCTACCACACCACGCGTTATCGATTCAAAATGGGTTGATAAACTCAAAAAGCTAAATAAACTTCCTGTAAATCCAACAAAATTTGCAGCAAGCACATCAAAAATAATATGAAAAAATATCCCTATAGAAATTGCTGTTAACGATGCTACTATTGGATTCGAAAACAAGCAACTCGTTAGCAATCCTATGCTGATATATACCATGCTCATTAATAGCAAACCAACATAACCAAGCACAATAGCTGAATGATCTACAGGACCTATTGCCCAAAGGGTAAAATAGTAGAATAAAGTTGGTGTTAATGCTATACCTATCAGGAAAAAAGTCGATAAAAATTTTCCCAGTATTAATTGCCAGTCGCTCACTGGTTTCGTTAACAATAGTTCCAACGTTCCTGCCTTTAACTCTCCTGCAATTGATCGCATTGTTAGTGCTGGTATAAATATGAATAAACTCCAGTAAGCAACTGTAAAAAAAGTATTCAAATTAGCTTGCCCAACAAAAAACACATCGGCACCATAAATCCAGGTAAAGAAACCACTAAAGCCCAGAAAAATTACAATTAATACATAGGCTGTTAATGAATCGAAAAATGTATTTAATTCGCGTTTTGCAATGTGTAAAATTTGCTTCATATGTTTTTAATGAAGAGTTAATTGTCGGAATATATCTTCCAATTTTTTCTCGGTTGGTGTTAATTCTGTAATATAATAATTGTTTTGCACACAAAGATCAAAAATAGCTTTTACTGATGATTCGCCTTCTTTTGATTGTACTTCAAACAATGGCTTGTCTATATCAATAAAATCAACAGTTTCTATTGTTTCCAAATGCAATAAACTTTCAAAAATATCATTTATATCACCTCCTTTAACACCAAGTTTTAAAATTTCATTGCCTCTTGCTTGCTTTCTCAATTCTTCGGCAGTACCATCTACAACAATTCTGCCATTATTAATAATTAAAATACGATCGCAAGTAGCTTCAACTTCTGCAAGAATATGAGAACTTAGAATTACAGTTTTTTCTTTTCCTATTCGTTTTATCAACTCTCTAATTTCAACAATCTGATTTGGGTCTAAACCTGTTGTAGGCTCATCCAGAATTAAAATTTCAGGGTCATGAATCAGAGCTTGTGCCAAACCTACTCTTTGCTGATACCCTTTCGATAATTCACTAATTAGCTTGTGTTTTTCGCCCTCAAGACCACAAATCCTAACCATATCCAAAATTCTTTCCGGAATAAGATATTTTGGAATACCATGAATTTTAGCTATAAACTCCAAAAAATCAATGATATTCATATCCTGATAAAGAGGATTATTTTCGGGTAAATAACCAATATTTTGCTTGATGATTTCAGGATGTTCCTTAATTGAGTAACCACCAACTTTAATATCACCCTCTTCGGGATTTATATAACAGGAAATGGCTTTCATTGTGGTTGTTTTTCCTGCACCATTAGGTCCTAAAAAACCTAAAACCTCACCTGCCTTAACCCTAAAAGAAACATTATCAACAGCTTTTTGAGGCCCATATCTTTTGGTTAGATGCTCAACAACTATATCCATATTTAGAAAATTTCATTTGGTTTCTAACAAATTTAAAAAAATCGCCTCCTATATGCTTGAGTGTGTAGCAATTTAACAATTATTAACAATTTGATAAAATCTATTGGTTTTAAAATATCATATAAAAAAAGAGTACATTTGCCGCATGATTAAAGCTGTAATATTTGATATGGATGGGTTGTTAATCAACTCTGAACCATTTTGGCAGGAAAGTGAGAACTTGGTGTTTAATGCTTTGGGCATCGTTACCAATAAAGAATTATTTGAGATTTTCATGGGCAAAAGAATCGACGAAGTTGTTGATGCCATGTGGGAAATTCAAAACTGGAATCACAAAAGTAAAGCTGAAGTAGTTGATGACATTGTAAACAATGTAATTAAACTGGTGAATGAAAAAGGTGAAGCTTTAAGTGGTGTGTACAAAATTTTAGAATCACTACAAAAATCATCACTAAAAGTTGGATTGGCTTCATCCTCTAAAATGAAAATCATAGAAGCTGTATTGAATAAGCTTAATATTCGTGAATATTTTGAAGTTGTTCATTCTGCAGAATTTGAAGAATATGGCAAACCTCATCCACAAATATTTATTTCAACTGCCCAAATGTTGGGTGTAAATCCAAATGAATGTTTGGTGTTTGAAGATTCATTAAATGGAGTTATTTCTGCCTTGGCTGCAAATATGAAATGCTATGCCATTCCTGAATCGGGAGCATTAAATCTTAATAAATTCATTATTGCCAATAAAATTTTAAACAGCTTAGATGAATTTAATCTTAACGATTTAAAGAGTTTATAATTGGTTCTACAAGCTGAATAAAATCTTCTAATTCCAAGTCTCCGGAAACTATTTTGTAATTGGCTTGTTCATAAAATGGTTTTCTGGATTCGAGATGATTTTGAATATATGCTAATAACTCGTCTTGAGATAGGTTTTTCACAAGAGGACGCTCTGTTTTTGAGCTGGTAATTCGATCGCGCAAAAGCTCAGGAGTTCCCTCAATATAAATTGTTTCACCCAATCGATTCATTTCTTGCATGTTGTTATTAAAACAGGGAACTCCTCCACCCGTTGCAACAATAACATTATCAATATCTGTGATCGATTTTAGGGCTTCATGCTCCCTTTCACGGAATCCTTCTTCCTTGTGCTTTGCAAATATTTCAGGAATGGTCATTTCTTCTCGCTCCTCAATATGAGTATCTAAATCAATAAATTGGAGGCCGTAATGACTGGCAATCATTTTACCCCAACGTGACTTTCCACACCCCATATATCCTACTAAAAATATTCGCATAACGATAAGAAAAAACAGGTGCCTAAGACACCTGAATTATTAACCTGAGTTCGATTAAAAATATTGTCACAGTTTGTACTGATTTTGAGTAGAAATTTTCTGTGATAGATATTTTTAATCGAACTCTGGTTATTACATTTCCAATTCTATTTGATTGTTGTCACTCTCAGTGGAAGGTTCATCTACTACTGCAGTTTCAACATCTTTTTCTTCTACCTCATTCTCTCTTGGCAGTGGCTCAATTTCTTTTATTTGGGCAATCTCATAAATACTTAATCGCTTGCCTCTTGCCTTGTATGATTTTACTCCAATGAAATCTTCTCCCTCAATAATTTCATTTGGTCTGTCTTCATTTTTTCCTCCAAACGAAATCTCAAATCTTGGATGCTTCTCATCCGTAAGAATCAGCAACTTATTCTCCGGATTATCTCCAACAAAACCTGTTGGTTTACCATTTCCTTCCATGGTAAATCTCTTCAGATACCAATATTCCTGATCGGCATCGTAAAAAACTGCTGACCAAACTTTTTCAGCTTCAAATTTTTCAATAATACTGATGTTATCGGAATAGTGATTGCTTAAATCGAAACTGGTAAAATGGAAAGAAGCTGGCCTGCTAATCACTAATATTCTATCATCGCCCAAGAATTCTCCCAGGAAATCTCCACGCTGGTCGGTATTCAGACGCAATACATCTGGATCAAACCAGATTTTACGACCACCTAGAGTTGAAACTCCTTCATGCTTCAAAGTAATTTTGTGTACATCGTTTCTGGAAAGAATATTTCCCATCGATGCTCGCCCTTTAACCGCCAATTCAGCAAAATCAAACTCAAAGTTCAACTTTTTCAGTCTTGGTTTTGGTTTCAAAACAACACGAATAATCTCAGCTTCTCCATTTGGATTGGCAGTGAAATAAAGTATTCTTGATCCAGCAGTTCCCTTGGTTAAATTGTATTCCTTATCTCTGGTTATACTTGTAACCGAGAATCGCTTCACGTAGCAAATTCCACCTCTTCCATCGCGATAAGCAACATTGTAAATGGTTCGCTTGTCGTTTTTACGGAATACTGCAATGTGTAAAATATTTTTTCCGATGAATGATTTCTCAGCAACCTTAGTTACAAAGTAAGTACCATCTTTACGGATAATTATTATATCATCAATATCAGAACAATCACAAACATATTCATCTTTCTTCAGACCAGTTCCCATAAAACCATCTTCACGATTAATGAATAACTTCTGATTCGCAACAACAACTTTAGTTGCCACAATATTTTCGAAGTTTCTGATTTCTGTTTTTCTTTCTTTTCCTTTTCCGTATTTCTTCTTAATAGCTTGGAAGTATCGGATTGTAAATGGAATAATATTGGCAATGTGTACTTTAATTTCCTCAATCTCATCTTCGATAGATTGAATGAAATCTTTAGCCTTATCGATATCAAACTTGGAAATTCTCTTGATTTTGATCTCTGTTAAACGAATGATATCATCCTGAGTAACCGCACGCATCAAATGCTTTGTGTGTGGCTTTAATCCCTCATCAATAGTCGAAAGAACCGATTCCCACGTCTCACACTCCTCAATATCACGATAAATTCTGTTTTCGATAAAAATTCTTTCCAATGATGCGTAATGCCAAGCTTCTTCTAGTTCTTTCTTACGAATCTCAAGCTCTAGCTTCAACAAAGCAACCGTATTATCGGCCGATCGTTTTAATATTTCAGAAACACCAATGAATTTTGGTGTATCATCTTCAATAATACATGCATTCGGAGAAATTGATGTTTCGCAATCGGTAAATGCATACAGTGCATCAATGGTTTTATCTGAAGAAATACCA
>JAOARS010000005.1 GCA_025210415.1 Marinifilum sp.
CTACCTTCAATCAAACTTGTTGTAACATTTTTATGATCGTCATAAGCCTCAACATTAAATTTTGTACCTAATACTTCAATCTCAATATTTCTAACATTTACAACAAAAGATTTCTTCTTGTTATGAGCAACATCAAAGTATACCTCTCCAGCGATCCAAACTTTTCTTGTATCCTGATTAAACTGAACAGGATATCTAATTTCTGAATCAGAATTCAACCAAACGTTTGTTCCGTCGGCAAGAGTCAATTGATACTCGCCCCCAACAGGTACTTTCACCTGATTGTATAATATTTTCTCATTATTCTCTTCGCTTAAAGCATAAGCCAATTGTCCCTTTCGATTGCTAATCAGTGTACCATCTTTTTCAATGATACTATCATTTTCAACATTTTCTAACTGCAATGTTTTACCATTGTGTAATTTAAGAATTGCTTTTGATGATCCTGGTTCAATTGGAATTTGAGCCAATTCTTCTTCTATTTCAATGTCTTTGGTAGAAATGTGGTATAAGCTTCCAAGCAAAACAGCAATTATTAAAATCGCAGCTATTCTTAAACTCCATTCTTTCAATCGAATTACTTTCTTTCGTGGTTTAATTTCCTGATGAACCTTATCCCAAGCAGTTTTCTTATTCAAGGAAATCACAAAATTATCTCTTGCTTTACGCTTCTCTCCTGCTTTTATTATCTCATAAAGGTTTTGGTTGTCAATGGAACTATTCTTCCAGTTTTCCAACACCTGTTCCTCTTCAAGTGTTAAGTCATCAATCAGTTCTTTTGAGAGTAATTGAGCAATTTTATATTCGGTATCCAGTTTTTCCATTTAGAATTTTTGGTTTTCTATTAGAAGAACAATTGAAAAAAAGTAGTAGATGAATGCCAACTCAAAAAATAAACATTTTTTTTCAAATCATTGTAATACAAGAGTTGGAAAAGCCGGGAGAAAGTCGAAGTTTGCAGCTATCTATTTCCTTGCATTAATCTTCTTTTGACACCTGCTTTAGTGAATACTTTTATTACTCTTGCCTTTATGTAATTTAACATCCCCCTTATTCCCTCTTCAAAGTGGGACTTTGGGCCGCTGCTTATTTAAGTTTCTATTCCTTTATATATTATGGCATTTGAAGCTTGAAACTGAATTCTAATACCGATTGTATATATGGTTAAGCCTTATCTTCGTTTCACTCGAAAGGCTCAACCATTATTACATCGGCATGGTACCAAATAATCAATATAACTCACTTCATTTTCAAAATGGTATAACAACTGAAAGCTATTAATCCTTTCTTTATTGGGAATCCGAACTGTAGTCGGAATCCCAACTGATTACTGCTAATTCTTACACCTCTCCAAGCAAAAGCAACAGCAAAAAGAAGTAATCCTTTAATTTGGTTCTTAAGGTTTTTAGAGAATTGTATTTAAGAGTTTTTACTGTGTTTACCGATATATTTAATCTTTCAGCTATTTCTTGATTCTGAATTCCCTGAAGGCTTAACATCATTACTTTAGCACTCTGTTTAGGTAAGTCTTGTATGGCTTGATGAAGAATTTTATAGGTTTCTTCTTCTACAATCTGATTGTTAAAATTCAAAAAATCCTCCTTAATTAAACTGTCAGTATATTGATTGCCAAGCTTATCTCTTTTCAAATGATTTAAGCTTAGATTTTTTACCATGACATACAAAAATGATTTTAGAGAGGAGATCGTATCATATTTTTCACGAGAATTCCACAGTTTTATAAAAGCTTCCTGGGCAATATCTTCAGCTATATCTTCATTTTTAACATATTCACGAGCTACCACACACATCGAAGGGTACAATTGATTAAAAAGTTCTTCAAATGCCTTAAGGTCGCCCGATTTTATTCGATGATACAGCTGGTTAATGGTCATGGTTAGTGGTATGCTAGATTACAAATATATTTATGATTTTAAAAAATCATAAATATATTTCATGAAAATGTTATTTGGAATGATAAAGAAAAAATAACTCATTTTGGTCATTTTCCATATTTCCATAAAAAATCCACATCCCATGGATGTGGATTTTTTATTTTTCTTTAGAATTCTATATCTATATTTGGGTGTCCAAACTATATGGTATGTACAATGCCATACTGTATGAGACTGTTCCAAAAATATACTTATGATAATTTCTTTTTATTGTTGTGGGGACAACTATTGAAAGTTATATCATGAGTAGTTAACAGGCAAACCCGTAGAACTTCTCTTATCTTACCACATCCAGAGGACATGGTTTTTTATGATTTAATAAAGCCTTGTAAATTAATTCAGCTATTATTCAATCCAATGTTCATTATATTCTTTAATTAATTTTGGTATAACCAAATGAAATTTTTCTGAAATTTCTCCTTCATATTGAGTATCTTCAATAAAATGTATTACTTTATTTTTATACCAAGGCTTTCCTGATTCCAAACTAAATCGCTTCAAATCAAGAAAACGCTTTAATGTTATAAATGCCAATTCTTTTCGCCTCTCACTTAACACCTGCATTATAACTTCATCCTGACTTAAATTACTCAATTCTAAAGGTTCTGTTCCTGTTTCGTAACGATATTTTCTCAATATATTTAAATCATTAATCGCTTTTTGCAATTTGTTGTTTCTGGCATAAGCTTCTGCTCTCATTAACAATACTTCGGGATAAGAGTATCCAGTAGTTTTATAATAAGCATTATAATTAAACTGCTGCTGAAACTCATCATCATCATTTTTTCCTTTTATTTTGCGATAAAATAATTTAAATCTTAAATCATTTATTATAAATGAATTAACTAACTCATCAGAAACATAAGACTCTTGACTTCCTATACTTCTTGCTGAAAATCTATAGAATAAATTCTCCTTATTGTTGGGTTTTCTTTCAATTCCAAGCACTTTTACACTTTCAGGATCATCTGGCTTTTCCAGGATAAAATCATTGTAATCATATAGTTTACCTTCTCCATCCCAAGCTTTTTCGGAGTAATATTCAACACTATCCCATTTATTTGTAAACATGTGAATATTGGCTAGCAAAGCATACGCAGCTTTTTTATTTGCTCGTGAAGGATGTTTAACATTTTCGGGTAAAGTAGGCAATGCTTTATAAATATCTTTAAATACAAATTCTAAAACTTCTTTACTTGTAGCTAAGTCTGGTATTTTAGATCCAATTTCAGGATCAGTAACTAATGGAATAACCTTAACCTCATTATCACCATTAGGATTATAAATCGGTCCATAAACTTGAGCCAGAGTAAAGTATTGCCATGCTCTTGCTATCAACGCCTGAGCTTTTACTATTTCTGCAAGTTTTTCATCAGCTTTCGTTTTTACTGCTGCCTTAACATCCCTTATAATTACATTTAAATAAGCCATATTTCTGTAACTATTAACCCAAATATTATCAGGGAGTTCCGGATTTTTATATGGTTTCTTAAAAATGTAAGCATTATACCTATCTATATTGGGATGTGATAAATATAAATCTTCCAATGCTTTGGATAATTTAATATCATCAGTTAGGTAGGGCAATAAACTTCCTTTATTATTATCAGAAAAACATTTTTTTACTATTCCTTCATAATTCAATAAATTATCATAATCTTCAACAGCATTAGGAATAAGTTTCCCTTTAGGTTTTACATCAAGAAAATCATCACATGAAGTATTTAAAATCATCAATAAAAACAACATAAATATATTTTTCATAATTAGCGAAACTTTTACAGGTTAAAAATTAAAAGAAAGACCTAAATAAAATTCTGACATAATTGGCATTCTTCGTGCAGATTGAAGCGTAAATGCTCCTGTGCTTCCAGATTCATTTAATTCAACAGTCTCAGGATCAATTCCACAGTTGTTTGCTGTAATCTTAAATAAATTACGTGCCTGACAGTAAATTTTTGCTGCTGATAGATTTGCTTTTTTGATAATACTTTCAGGTAAATTGTAAGTAAGAGTTACATCCCTTAGTTTCAAATATGATGCATCAACAACATTAATATCCATATAAGGATAATACCATATCTCAGAGCTCCAACGAGCTAGTTTAGGTACATTTGTTATTTTCTCATCCCCAGGTTTTCTCCAACGTAAGGCTACATCTTTATGAGTATAATTCGAGCCACTAAATACATCTTTTCTCATCTTGTGTCCACCTTTATATATAAACATGAATGACAAACCGAAGTTTTTATATCTTAAATTATTAATCAAACTTGTTACATATTTTGGGCGAATCGTTCCTGCATATTCTACATCATCTTTAGTCAATTTCTTAGTAGGAATCTTCTCTCCATTCTTATTATAAACCAAACTACTTCCTTCATTGTCTAAACCTGCAAATTTATATTGGTACAAAGCATTCAGGGGTTTACCTTTTGCTATTACTGAACCATTAAAGTATGACCTAGCATAATTATATTTTATATTAGTCTTTATAACTTTCGATTTATTATAACTCAATCCTAAATTAGTATCCCATTCAAAATTCTCATTTCTTATGCTTTTAAAGTTTAAATTTAATTCCAAACCTTTATTCTGAATTTTACCAATATTTTTCAATACTGAGGTAAATCCATGAGTGGGATCAATTTCATCATTTGCTAAAAGGTTGTCACTGTTTTTCACATAATGATCAAAAGTTAAAAAAAATCTATTCTCGCAAAGTGTAGCATCTATCCCAAAATTATATGATTTTGTTCTTTCCCAGCGTAAAGAATTATTGGGAGGAGATAAAATACGATATGCCTCTCCTCCAGTCATATTTGAAAATCCATTAGGAGCAATAATCAAGTACGGTCCATTATCTCTGGCCACATTGCCATTAATACCATAAGAAGCTCTTAATTGCAGTTTATCAACAAAGTTTACATTGAAAAATTTCTCATTACTAATCTTATAATTAAAACCTAAAGACCATAAAGGAGTATATTTGTACTTTGGATCTGTTCCAAATAAATTTGATTGATCCACACGAATGCTAGAGCTTAAAATGTATTTTTCGAACATATCATATGAGGCATTTCCATAGAAAGAAACATATCTGTTATCTTTAAATTTATAAGCTCCAAAATCACTTTTATAGAACGACACCCACCCTTGAGTATCGTTTTCATTCTCTATAAGATTTTTTTCATTAATCGAACTAAATGTTCCGGATATATCATTGTAACCATATCTAGCTCCAATATTATTTAAATCCCATACATTTCTTCTTTTTTCAGCACCAACAATTACAGTTAATATATTATTTGAGGAAGTTTCTTTTTTATAATTTAATTGTCCGCGTAATGTATAATCATAAAAGAAATTTCTACTTTCTTTAATCATATCTCCATCAGGAATATAGTGAATAGATGGATCGTTTGCATCTGAAGTTTCTGAAAATAGGTTTCTCATTTTAAATGAGGATCTGGAAAACCTTTGTTTTTCGATTGAAAATCCCTTTGTAAAGGTACACCCAAAATTAACAGATAAATCTTTCGTTAACTGCATATCAAAACTACCTCCAACCTTAGCTCTCATTTCCTCACTCTTAATTAAACCTGCACCAAACTCCTCCAATGGGTTATAATACAAATCTTTCAAACCCTTGTCATTATAATCCTGTATTTTCTTTGGATTAACAGCTACTATATTTTGACTTTCTCCTGTTTGAGGATTCAGTAGCATAGAGTACGGTTTTAAAAAATCACTAAGTTCATAACTAATAGTTTGAAAAACTGAAGATTTAGGACTTACACCTTTAAGATAGTATATATTGCTTAAAAAGTTTATTTTCAATTTATCATTAAAGTACCACTCATCTTTCACATCTAAAATCAGCCTGCTATGCCGATCGTGCAAAGTCTCATTTTTATTAGAGTTGTAGTTTATACTTAAATTAAATATGTTTTTATCACTTCCATTTGAAATCATCAAATTGTGTTGTTGCATAATTTTGGGACGTAACAACACCTCTTCAACCTGTTTTAGCCCATTTAATTGTTTTAACCTTTCTATTTTCATATCAGCTTCTGCATTGGTAATTTCGCCAACATCTCTTTGCACCCAAGTATATAAAGCTTCAGAAAGATCATAGTTATTATTATACAACAACGCGTATAATCCAGGAGATTTTTGATACAACTCGTACTCAGCATTAATGTAATCTTCGGAATTAGTTTTATTTAAATAAGATAAATTAGGTCTTAGCTGAACTCCAATACTTCCTTTATATGCCATTCTACTTTCGCCTTTAAGTCCTTTTTTTGTTGTAACAACAATTACTCCATTACCCGAACGAGCTCCATATATTGATGCAGAAACAGCATCTTTCAAAACGGTAATATTTGCAATATTATCGGAGTTCAAACTTTCTAATGTACCTTCAAAAGGAAATCCGTCTACAACTATTAATGGACTATTGTCTGCTCTAAAAGATGCAACTCCTCGAATTTCAATATTCCCATCTTTATCCACAACTAAACCAGCCACCTGACCTTCAATGGAAGATTTTAAACTGGATTGTAACTTTGTTTCAAGTTTTTCCGATGATAAAATTGCAAAAGAACCTGGCGCCCTTTCTTTAGAAATAACTTGATAACCTGTTACAACTACTTCTGCCATTTGCTCAGTATCTACAGTTAAAATCACGTTTTGTACCAACTGACCATTATATGCTATTTCCTGAGATATCATTCCTACGAAAGAAAAAATAAGTACAGAATGATCACTCTCTAACTCTATTGTATAATTCCCATCAATGTCAGTAGCAACTCCTGTGCTGGTGCCTTTAATGATTACAGATACTCCGGGAAGAGGAATGCCACCCTTATCTGTTACTCTTCCTGTAATGGTTTTCTTTTCCTGTTGTACTTCAATTACAGGAACCAACTCCTTGTAAGATACAATCACCACATCATCTTTAGTGGTGTATTCGAATGGCAGTTGATGAAGCATAGCGTTTAAGCATTCTGCAAGAGTTGCCGATTCCAAATCTACTGATATCTTGTATCCTGATACATCATCGTAAGAAAATACAAAGTCATAGTCTGACAATTCTTCTACTTTTTCCAATGCTTCCGATAACTCTACATCTTTAAGTTTCAAGTGAGAGATAATCATTTGCGAGTTTACCCGACCATAAGTCGTGAGCAAACTGATTAGCAAAATCATTTTCAAAACAGTAAGTCTCATAAGCCACTGTCGGGTTTCCTCTTTATTCCCAAAAGGGAAAAAGACATTTAGATTTTTTTTCATAAATTTGTAATGAAGTTTAAACAATTGCCCATTGCTCCTACAATGAGCGGTTATTTTGAGGGATAGCTCCAACTATCCCTTTTATCTTTTTAATGATAGAGTTAAAATGTGATTTTGTAAATGAGAGGTTTACAGCTCCAACTGCTCTCTTATTTTTCACTCATTAATAACTCAAACTAACCTATTCATCAATTTCAAAATTGGAAATATTCATTCTTTGATTTAAAGATCAGGGCAACTCAAAGAATATTCCTATTCACGACTTACATCGGATACAACAATTACATTTCCGTTAATTTTTATTGAGATTCGGCCAGTTTGCTCCAACCTACTGACAATATCCTTAAATTCCTGATCGCGATCGGCTCTCATTTTAAACAAATAATTCTTCACCTCCTGGTTTTGGTAAAACACTTTAAAGTCGTACCATCGTTCCAGTTTCAATAAAATGTCTTCCAATCTTTCTTTCTGAAAATAGAAGTAACCATTACGCCAGGCAGTGTATTGTTTTACATCAACTTTTGATACTGAAATATTATTACTTCCTGCTTTCTGCCTGGCATTTTCTCCCGGTTTTAAAGGAATGGCTTCTGTTAAGTGATCCTGATTTAAAACAACACTTCCTTCCACCAAAGTGATGTTCAAATCCTCGTCAGGATAAGAACTTACATTAAATTCTGTTCCTACAACCCTGGTTTTTACTCCATTTGTTTTCACGATAAATGGGTGGGCCGGATCTGATTTCACATCGAAATAAGCCTCTCCTGTTAGTTCAACTACCCTTTCCTTTGGATTGAAATGTAAAGGGTATTTTAGTTCAGATTCAGAATTGATCCAAACTTTGGTTCCATCGGATAATAAAATTTGATACTCGCCTAAGCGAGGCACTTTTAAGGTATTGTACTGGTTTTTTAATTCGGGGGTCGACATGGCAAGTGCTTCGCTGGTGTATTGCACCACATTGTTCGAATCGGTCTGGATTTTTACACCATGCTGGTCAGAAATGGTTCTCGTCTCACCTTCTTCAAGCTTATGCTCTTGTCCCGAAGAGGTAATCAGTACGGCTCTTGCATTTCCTTTCTCAATACTTATTTCCTGTACCAATTGGGTTGCATCTCCAATAAGATATTCGAAGGTTAGCAATGTTGAAATTGCTGCAACTAAAACAATGCTTGCTGCAGCAATCCAAACCTTTAGTGCCTGTTGCTTTTGCTGCATTTTAGAGTTCAGTTTACTCCACTCCCAACTTACCTTTGGAGCATCGATTTCTTCAAGTTTCAAGCCTGCCTGTTTGTATTTTCTGAGTTCCTCATACAAGTTTAACATTTCCTTATTGTACTTGTATTTTATTAAGAAATCAGATAAATGTTCTTTAGGTTGTTTAAGAACCTGAATAATTTCCTCTATTTTATCGTGATTGTAGTTCATTCTTATATTATACCATTTTAAATGTTAACTTAACACATGGATATAAGCCGACAAACCACTAACAATCAAATATTAGCACAACAAAACAAGTAAGTGAATTTAGCAACTAATCGGCATTAACATGATTTTATCCTGATTATACTACTAACACAAGAAGAATTTAATATGGGTGAGTATTTCGATTATTTTTTTCGAAAAAAAAGAAAAAAGAGTAAGGAGTCTTTGTCTAAATCGTTTCTCAATCGCCTTAGTGAATTTGTTACATGCGTTTTAATCGTATTTACCGAAACATTTAATTCTTCAGCAGCTTCCTTGTAACTTAGGTTTTCGATAAAGCACTTGGTAAAAACCTTTCTCCCTTGCTCAGGCAATTGCTCAATGGCTTTCATGATCTCAATCATTACCTCTTCATAGTTTCTGTACTCATCCGTCTCGTCAGAAATATGTTTGGCTCTATCAATATATTTTTGTTCCACTTCTTGTTTTTTCAAATGATTTAAACATTTGTTCCTAACAACTCTATAAAGAAATGATTTTAAAGAATAAGAAATGTCCAGTTTTTTTCTTCTGTTCCAAATTTCTTCAAAGGAATCATTCACCAAATCTTTGGCCAACTCGTTATCATTTACAATGCTATAAGCAAAGTAATACAAACTGTTGTAATGATCTTTAAACAGTTGCTCAAAATTGATTTTATTTAGTATTAAGCGCGACAACTTGGTTAGTGGGTATTAAAATCCTTATCAAATTACACAAGAAAAATAAAATATGGGTGAATGAGAATTAAATTTTTTACATAGAATCTATATACACTTTCTTGATGTTATCTACTATACCCATTTATAAATTAAAATCTAATCCCAAATGCAACACAGAATAAGCGGTTTTAGAAAATAGTATAATGTCAATTCTTTAGCGGACAAGGATTGCTGTGCCGTTATCTTTTCTAGACTAATTATTTGAATAAATGTGTTCTCAGCCGAAGTAATGCATAACGGTGCTATACTTGTACTTTATCAATTAGTTTCATTGTACTTTACAGATCTACGAAATTCTAAAGCGCAACCTGGCATAAATCAGAACTGTAAAAAACAGAGGTTACCCCCTAATGGGGATAGCCTCTCTCCAAATAAAGTTACTGGCTTCAGCATACATCGAATTCCAGCAAAACGAAATACAATAGAACCATAACCAGATGCTTTACTAGCCGAATCAGCCTATCCGCTTCTCGAACTTTATCTATGTAAAGTACGTTAATTATACATTTCATCTCAATCGAATTACTAAAATTTTTCATTAATCGTCCAGCATTTTACATTACAAGCCTTTTATGAATGCTTCAAAGCTTCTAAATAAAGATTATTTCCAAAATTTTTAATTTTAAAATAAACACTTTCTCCATAATATATTCTTCCAATTATTGATTTCAATTCAAGTTTAAATAAATCACTAAAACTGTCCAATCTCAAAACATCACCTTCACTAGGTAAGGTATTTTTTAATCTTTCTTGAAAATCCCTAATTGTTTGATTATCTATCTGAAAAGAATTAACAAAATCATCCTTTGCTAAAGTATTTAACATCTTTTCATTATTTTGTATGTATTCAAGTGCAAAATTAAACTCCATCATTTCATTTTGCATCTGTTTATAATTTTCTTTTTTTAACTCAAGGGAAACAAAATAATCAGGCATTACTCCCGAATTCCCATAAACTAACTTTCCTGATTCTGTTTTAAATAGGGCACTGCTATCTAGTTTCACTTTTGTAACATCTGTTAATTCTCCAATATTTATAAGGTCATTTCTAGATAGCCTGTCCTGTTCCCGATAGTATCTTTGAGGACATCGGCCACTTGGAAACAAAAATTTTGCAACTGAAATTTTTACTCCTTCACCATTCATCAATGGAAAAACTTTCTGAACCAACCCTTTACCAAAAGTTCTTCTGCCAACAAATATGGCTCTATCATGATCTTGCAATGCACCTGAAAGTAATTCTGCAGCTGATGCTGTGTTTTCATTAATCATTACGATTAACTTACCCTTTTCAAATGCACCTGTTTTTTGAGTATTGGTACGAAATTCTTCCAAGTTGTTTTTATCTTTTTGATATGCTAAAATTTCATCATCCGAAATAAATTCATCTGCAAGCTTAATGGCTTCATCCCTAATTCCTCCCGGATTGTCGGACAAATCTAAGATAAGGGTACTCATTCCCCTTGTTTTTAAATAATTTATTGCGCTTACCGATTCCTGATGCGTATTATTTGAAAACTTGGATATCTTTATGTATCCTAAATTATCATTAACCATGTAGCTTGCATCAACACTTATGTCCTCAATTTTCGCTCTCGTAAGTTCTAGCTGTTTAACACGATTGTTTCGTTTATATTGAAGGTTTATTTTTGTATTAATTTCACCAATTATCCTTTTTGATAGCTCCATTTCGGTAAAGCTTTCATCAGCAGAAGTTCCATCCACTTGAAGTATTACATCACCTATTCTAAGGCCGGATTTTTCTGCTGGTGAGTTCTTTAATACTCTGGTAATAATAAACGATGAATTATTTTTATAGATGGTAACACCTATTCCGCCCAACTCTTCTCCAGCTATCTGAATTTGTTTGTTCATCTCTTCAAAAGGCAGTAACGCACTATATTTATCTAAATTAGATAAGGCATTTTCTATAATTTTATTTTCATCGATAATAGTTACATCCTCGTATAAACATTCATTTTTTACGATGTCATTAATTTCTCTCAATTTATCTAATTGAATTTCCGGTTCATTATTATATTCTTTTTTAACCATACATTCAGTAGAATAAAAGCTATTTAAAACACCCTCTTCTCCATTGTTGTTTCTATAAATTCGAATGGCCTTTTCAATTAAACCAATTGCTTCATGCCTTTTTTTACTTGCCTCTTCTTTTTTTCCATCTATATAATTTTTATATCCCTCAAAATAAACCATAGCTGAATATCTACTTAAATCAACTGGATTATTATTATTTTTCATTGATAATTCTATCCACAGATTCGCTGTTTTTAAATCGTTCTCTTTCGATTTTAATGTTACATTAATATACAAATCTGTTAAATCCTGTCCGTATACAAATAAATCTGATGCCGGAATTTTATTCTGAAATTTTGATACGAATGTTATCAGGTTATTCTTGTATTTAAGCGCTGCATTGTTAATTTTTTTTTCATTAACAGAGCTCGTATTAAACTTGTGTAAAGCTAATTCATATTCATCTCTACTAATTAAAAGGTTCACTTTGTCTATTATTCTGCTTTTTAATTCATTGTTTAACGAAACGTCTGCTTTAATAAATTTTATAAACTCTGACAATTCCTTATCCTGCTCTTTTGCATAGTAACTATTTACATTTGCAGATTCAATTAGTTTATTGGTTTTCAATAAATCTATTTGCTCATAGGTTTTCATATTGTTAATAATATGTTTGTAGAATCCACTTTGAATGGTTAAAAAAGACACGTATGATTCAACAAATTCAAGAATCTCTTTATCTACCTTCAGGTCCTCATTATAATCTTCTAATAGTTTAATTATTGATTCATAGTCGCCTGCCTCCTTTAGCATGTTTGTATATTTAATCAGTTTTGCAATATTAGATTTATCAGATAAATAATCTCCTTTGATTTTATTGCTTATATTACCATCTTTATCAGCAATAACTTTTGAACCCAATTCAATAAAATCATCACCATTTGTATATGCTCCCTCTTTTTTTCTTACAAGTTTGCCATTTTTATTAATGAACAAAAAAGTAGGGTATGCATTAACTCCATATTTTTCTGCAACAGCCATACCTTTTTTACTTTCAGCATTAATTTTAAGGTTGATAAAATTATTATTGTAATAATTTCCGACTTCTGGAAGGGGAAATATGTTTTTTGACATTAATTTGCAAGGTCCACACCATGTGGTATAAACATCTACAAAAATTATTTTGTCCTGTTTTTCTGCTTTTTCTAAAACAATATTCCAATCTTCTTTAATAAAATCAATTCCTTGTGCTTTAGCTTGTGATATGCACATTTTGGCAAGCACTATTAAGACTATAACTTTTACAAATAAAAACGACTTCATTTTCTTTTTTTTAGTGAATGACAAGATTTATTCTTGCAATGGTATTAAACAATTAATTATTATTCAGAATATTCTTCTCAAGTATATTTGAAGGAAATGGAATAATCCATTCTTTTGTATTTGGCTCTAAGATTAAAGTTTTACCCTCATACTTTCTGGTAATTGTTTTCTGATATTCTATTTCTGTATTGAGTCTTTTCATATCAAACCACCTTAATCCTTTCCATGCTAATTCAATTTTTCGTTCTCTAAATATCCAATTAATCACTTCTTTCTTGTTTGCGGATTGTAAAGGGAGATAAGAGTCTGTCATAAACCTCTTAATTCTAACGGCATTTAAATCATCAAGAGCCAACTTGAGCTTATTATTTCTTGCATAACATTCAGCTCTGGTAAGATACATCTCAGATACAAACACTCCACTATGATTAAATGTTGATTGATATTGAAATGCATCAGGGTAATCCGGATCTGGCATGTAGTTGTCCATTCTTATATCTCCGAGTTCGAACAGTTTCATAAATTCCAACCCTACAAATCTTTTTTGTGGATCATAGCTTATATCCTCAATTTTAAACAGCAATATCTCCTTAGACTTCGGTAAACTAGCAGTAAAAAATTCGTCTGTAGCATAATCGCAAACATATCCATTTATTTCCAATGATTTATTGGAAAAATCCAATGCATTTTTAAAATCACCCATATATAAATATGTTCGAGATAAAAGAGCATATGCTGCTGCTTTACTGGGAAATACCTTAAAATCTACATCATTATGAAGCAACGTTGAGGCTTCTGTCAGATCTTTTATTATTTGTTCATAAACTTCCTTTACCGTAGATCTTTCCGGAATTTTCTGGTTGATGTCTGATGTCAATATCAAGGGTATTCCCAAATCTTTAGAAGCCGTATTTTTATTATAATGAGCCGCATGTGTATTTACCAAAATCAACATATTGTATGCTCTATGGACCAAGGCTTCACCTTTAATTTGGTTTCTTTCTTCTTTGGATAAATCACTTGTTGTTGGAAGAATATCTAAAACTGTATTTGCTAATGATGTCACTTTACTTAAACTAACAATATCACTAAAATCTTTTTCTGTAATTTCAGTTTTATCTACCATATAATAAGATCTAGCTGATTCTGTTTCAAACCTATAACCCTTGGGAACATAAACCTGATCTCCACAAAATTTAATTAATTTAACCCCAGAAACCACTTGCCTTTGATTATGACCACCAAAAGTGTTATTTAAAAGTAATCTCAAATCTGCCGCTGTTTTAGGATTTATAAAGCCTTTGGGTTCTACATCCACCAAACTTGTGCAAGAGTATGTCGAAATTACTAAGGCTAGTATTTTAAATATATTTTTCATTTTTCTCATATTTAAAAGTTAAAACGAATTCCTAAACTAACACTCCTTTGGGATGGATAACTAAATGTATTTCCAAAAAAAGATGTATTTTCAGGATTAATATTTTCTTTGTTTTTTGTCCACATAAATACATTTCTGGCTTGAAATTTTATGGTAACATCCGAAAATAACAATAGCTTAGGTACTTCATAGGATATTCCAACTTCTCTAAGGCTTATGAAATCTGCTGGCCTAATTCTGATATCGGAATAATTAAAATAATCCATATTGATATCGTACTGTGTTTTACCAAGGCCAGGAACATCGGTAATTTTTTCATCACCTGGCTTCTTCCACCGTTTTCTTATTTCTTTCGAAATCATGTTCCCATCCAATTCTAAATCATTAAAAACAATTGGTGAGAGTTTAAATATATGCCCAAATTTTCCTACAAATAACAAATTGACAGTTAGATTTTTAAACCTTACCACAGGCATTAAACTTGCATGGTAAGGTGCTTGGGTAGTACCAACATATTTTAAAGCTTGTATGTTAAACAAGTCCTGGCTTAACGAACTTACTTTCTCCCCTTCTTTATTATAAACTTGAGGTTTACCATCTTCTGAAAGGCCAGCCCATTTATAAGTAAATGCAGAATTTATTGGCTTATTCTTAGAATAATAATCAGTTGTGAATACATCATCAAATCTATCAATGTCATTGTGTACTGCCAAAACTTTATTTTTGTTGTAAAAGAAGTTTGCATTTATATTTATGTCCCAATTTCGAGAGTTATACAACTGTGAATTTAATTCCAATTCAATCCCCCTGTTTAATACCTTAGCTACATTAGCCTTTACCGTAGTATACCCCAATAGTGGATTTACAACTTTATCTCCCAATAAATCATCGCTCTTTTTTTCATAATATTGCAAACTACCAAATATGGCATGGAATATCCTGAAATCTACAGAAGCATTGATCGTCCTGGTTTTTTCCCATTTTAGATTAGGGTTTCCAGGATTTTCAATTTCAGCAGCCATTCTTCCGGAATGTACATCAGAATATAGATTCGCTTTTATAAACGGACTTGTACTTCTATCAATATTACCACTATAACCAAAACTTCCCTTTATTTTCAGATAATCAATAAATTCTGTTTTAAAAAAACTTTCATTGGAGATAGTCCATCCAAGTCCTAATGACCATAAAGGAAGTATCCTATATGAAATATCAGCTCCAAATAAATTTGAGTCATCAATACGTCCACTAGCAGTTAAATCATACTTTTCGTCAAAGTTGTATCTTAAATTTGTAAATACTGAAAAAAACCTATCTTCCAGATGTTTATTTATATTACTCAGTTGGAAAACATCAGATAATCTCAAATTCTTATATCTTGGAATCAATTCTTTTTGAATTAGGTTAAAATCAGCAGTCTGTTCGGTAAGAGATTTTGAATCATATCCAATGTGTGTATTCATACTTGATTTACTTTCAACTTGCCTATATTCTAATCCTCCCAACATACTAAAAGAATGTTTATCTTTTTGTGTGTCATAATTAACCAATCCAGAAATCATATCAGAGTTGAAACCTGTTATAAGATCTTCTTTTATTTCTCCATAAGGAAACGAATGTATTGGTATTTTTGTATCCTCATTAATTGTTGTATAATAATTGTAAGTGTTTCTAACTAAATAACTATCCCTTTTGTAATGGGTTACATTAGTTATATTACTATTAACATGAGATGCTCTTACATTAACGTTTAATTTATCATTAACATTATAGTCAAAGGTTCCATTTACACTAATTGTATTAGTTGTGTTTATATCTGATGTATTTCTTAAATCTTGTAATGGATTATAATTCCAATTTAAATAATGGCCACTACCTACTGCTTCATCTTTAGCACTTTGAAATAATGTTTTAGGAAACGAATTATATTCTCCTTTTTCATTCAGAAAATTCCCGTAAGCATACATTGGGTTTGGTTTAAAGACATTATCGTGTAATGTTTTAGGTGTTGAGAACTTAGAGTAGTTATAGTTAATATTGCATGTTACACGAATCTTATCTGATAGTCTCCATCCTTGTTTAGAATTCAGTATCAATCTTGAATCATTGTTTCTTACCAGCGATCCTTTATTATCATCGTATCGACACGAAACAAAATAATCATGCTTATTACTACCTCCGAACATAGAAAGGTTGTAAGTTTTTTTTACAGATTCTTGTATAAAATATTTTTTGTATTGCTCTATTCCATCTTGCTTTTTTAGATTTTCTATTTGCTCTTTTTCATCCGAATTTAAATAATCATAAGGGTTCTCTTTCTCTCCATTTTGAAATCTATTTTTATAACCTTCAGAAGCAAAAATCATACTTGCTACCTTTGATATTGGACGATGATTATTTAATATTGAAGGCTCAATATACCATCCCTTCTGAAATGCTTCCAATTCCATGTTTACAACGTCTTCAGATGAAGCATATCCTGCCTTTTCCAACCTTGGTTTTTCAATTATGGAAAAATCCGTTCCAAAAGTTATTTTAAGTTTTTTATTTTGTCCGGTTTTGGTTGTAATTACAATTACGCCATTAGCAGCTCGCACACCATAAATAGAAGCTGCTGCGGCATCTTTTAACACGTGTATAGCTTCTATATCATCTGGGTTTATTGTTGATAAATCTCTTTCAAGTATAAAGCCATCAAGAACAATAAGCGGTTTTTTATTAGCATTTAATGTAGATATTCCTCTAATCGTAAAATTCCCATCTTCATCAACTTGCATTCCTGCTACCAAGCCCTCAAGCCGTGAATTTATATTTGTAGATATCCTATTCTGAATTTTACTTTTATTAACAATTGCGAAAGATCCTGTTGCTCTCTCTTTAGCAATTGTTTGGTAACCGGTAACAACTACCTCGTCCAATCCCTCGGTATCAGGCGAAAGCTCAACATTAATTAGCAATTGGCCTGTATAGTTTCTTTCCTGCGATAGCATTCCTACAAAAGAGAATACCAAAACCGCTCTCTCCTGTTCAATATCCAA
>JAOARS010000079.1 GCA_025210415.1 Marinifilum sp.
GAAATGGATTTGCTTTGCACAAAAAAACTAGGTCCAGGACAATTGACCAAAGCTAAGAATCAGATGATTGGACAAATCGCCATTTCATCGGAAAACAACGAGAATTTAATGCTGAATGTTGGTAAAAGCTTTCTTTTGTACAATCGAGTTGATTCTTTAGAAGAGATTTACCAAAAAGTTGAATCGATAACATCGGAACAATTGATTGAAGTTGCCAACAAAATTTTGAATAAAGATAAATTAACCACTTTGATGTACAAATAGTGATTGAAATATGAATTAATGGGTAAACAAGAATAAATATTCTCAACATTTCTTTTACTCATTCACTCATTCACTCACACATTCACTAAAAATCATGCTGGAGATTAATAAAGAGCTGGAAGAATACATCCTAACACATACTGAAACTGAAGATCCAATCTTAAAAGATCTTACTCGCGAGACTCATGTAAAAATGTTGCGCCCAAGAATGCTATCGGGACACATGCAGGGTAAATTTTTGAAAATGATTTGTCAGATGATGAATCCAAAACGTGTTTTGGAAATTGGAACTTATACTGGCTATTCGGCAATTAGCATGGCTATGGGAACTTCTGATGATTGTGTGATTCATACGATCGATTGCAATGACGAACTAGAATACTTCACTCGAAAATTCATTAAACAATCGGGATGTGAACACAAAATTGAATTCCACATTGGCGAAGCATTGGATATTATTCCAAAAATTAATGAGGAGTTCGATCTTGTTTTTATTGATGCCGATAAAAGACAATACATCGAATATTTTGAGATTGTTTACCCTAAACTAAAGCAAGGAGGTTTTGTATTGGCTGATGATGTTTTGTGGGATGGAAAAGTTTTAGAAGAAGTAGAAACTAAAGACAAGCAAACTCAAGGAATTTTGGCATTTAATGATTTCATTCAACAGGATGAAAGAGTTGAAAATTTAATGCTGCCTATTCGTCATGGTTTGATGATGATTCGAAAGAAATAAAACTTCAAGAAACAAGCTCCAAGCTTCAAGTAGATTTACAATGAGCCATACAGAATAACTCACTCATTCACTATTTTTACCAAAACCGTTGCTCCCAGGTTGGTTTGTCCGTTTTTTTGAATGACTTGCCAGCCTTGTTTTTTCAATTGCTTTTCTAATCCATGATTGAGCATACCATGAGCCACAAGTACGGCAGTTTCTTCTATTTGTGCAACTTTAATTAAATTCTTAGCAGCTTGTTTTACTCGTATCTTAGCTTCTTTTCTACTTTCAATTCCTCGGTGATTAAAACCCAACAACCAACTTCCCCGGCTAAAAAATTGCCAAATTGGTAAGGGTAACTTTATCAAGCTATGAGCTTTAACGATTTTAATTTCATATTCGCGAAAAATAGAATCAGAAACCACAGGATATTTTTCTCCAAAAATGGACAATGCAGTTTCTTGTGAACGAGGCAGGTTGGAACAGTAAACAATGTGATTAGGATTTAAATTCACCTGAACCATTTCAGAATCGAAAGGAATTATGGGAACAGAGTTATAATCGTAAACATACTGCTGGGCTTCCTTTGCAGAGTAAAATAGCTCCTTTTTTAAATTTGGCTTTGCGTGACGAATTAAGTAAATCTGTAATTTTCGCTTACCTTGTTTTTTCAATTCCAATTGTTCAACTGCATCTACTTCGTTAACACATGTAAATGCATCGCAAGTATTTACTGATTGTAGAAATTTATTCTGAGTAACACATGATTGCATTACAAGACCACAAATAATCAGTAACAAATATTTTATCGGAACAAACTTTTTCAATTCGCTATCATCTAAATTCACAAATACCAAATTTAAGAGATTTAAGTGATCATGAGCAAATAAATATTGTAAAAATTAGACCTTAAGTTGAATGACAATCAATACTAAAAAGTGATATCTTTGCCGAATAATTTAATATCCTATTATAAACAATATTACTCACAGATATTATGCCGATTGATATTTAAAGTATAAATGATAAACGAAGTGCAATCATTTTACATTTTTAAATACAAATCGGTATAACAGATTACAAAAACAATGGAAACAAAGAAACTGACACAGTTTAGTCCGGGAGCCGGATGTGGATGCAAAATATCACCTAAAGATTTAGAATGTATATTGAAGAGCAGTACTCCAAGAATTCCAAATCCGAACTTGCTGGTTGGTAACGATACCAAAGATGATGCTGCAGTTTACGATTTGGGCAACGGGCAGGCATTAATCAGCACAACAGATTTCTTTACACCAATTGTTGATGATCCATACGATTTTGGCAGAATTGCTGCAACGAATGCCATTAGCGATATTTATGCAATGGGCGGAAAACCAATTATGGCCTTGGCTATTCTTGCATGGCCATTGGAAAAACTTTCAACCGATATTGCTCAAAAAGTAGTTGAAGGAGCCCGAGATGTTTGTGCAAATGCCGGCATTCAATTGGCTGGTGGCCACTCTATCGACATTGGCGATCCTGTTTTTGGTTTATCGGTTAATGGAATTGTTGCTACCGAAAGAGTGAAGAAAAACAATACAGCCAGTCCAAACTGTACTTTGTTCCTAACAAAACCACTTGGTATTGGCGTTTTAACCACTGCCGAGAAAAAGAAATTGATTGCTCATGAAGACAATCAAATTGCGGTTGATTTAATGTGCAGCTTGAACCAAGTGGGAGTTGTATTTGGCGAGCAAAAATACATTAAATCGATGACAGATGTAACTGGATTTGGACTATTGGGTCATCTGAGCGAAATTTGTGAAGGAAGTAATGTAAATGCAGTAATCAATTACAATGATGTACCAAAAATTGATGGCGCAGAAGAGTTGATTCAGAAAGGAAGCACTCCTGGAGGAACAAGAAGAAACTGGGCTTCATACGGACATTTAATTGGTGATATTACCGAAGATCAAAAAGCATTGCTTTGCGATCCGCAAACAAGTGGTGGATTATTGGTTGCAGTTGACGACAATCATATTAACGAGTTTATCAGCTTGGCTAGAAGCGAAGGATTTGATCTGAATCCAATTGGAAAATTAGTAGAAAGAACAAACAATAACGAACCTTATATCAGCGTAAAATAATCATGCACAAAAATACATTGATTCAAGTCACCCAAAATGGAATGGGAGAGGGAAGTGAAGAATTGGGCTTAAAATTGGCTACCAATTACTTTAAACTATTGGATGCAGAAAACAGATTGCCAAAAATAATCGTATTCTACAATGCTGGTGTAAAGTTGATTTGTGAAGATTCTCCAACATTGGGAGTTTTGCAAAATCTCGAACAAAAAGGAGTTAGAATGTTGGCTTGCAAAACCTGCCTCGATTTTTTCAATTTATCAGATAAAGTAAAAGTAGGTTCTGTTGGTAGTATGCCTGATATCATTACTCTTCAGGCTGATGCTGATAAGGTTATCAATTTGTAATGTGATACTAAAATACATTAAAGCTCTCTTATTTTAAGGTGAGCTTTTTTATTCCTTAATTTTAGGTTGCATATGATTTAAGCTTTGTATCTTTAATTTTACAATACTTGCTTAGCCACTTGAAAAAAACACTTACATATTTTTTACTCATTTTATTCTCATTCCAAACTTTTGAGATCGCTTTTATTGTGTTGAATTTTAAAATCAATCAAGATTTTTTTGCAGGGATTTGTGAAAACAAAGATAAACCCGAGATGAAATGTAATGGGAAGTGTCATCTGAAAAAGCAAATCAAAAAGCAAGAAGAACAAAAATCGAAAAAGGAAAAAAGAAATACTGAAAAAGAAATTCAGAATTTCCTATTGTTTAGGACCAACTTACTTCCAAAACCTAAGGTACAAGTTGTGAATGCTTCTTCATTGTACAAATTCAAACACAATCCACGAAGTTGTATCTCCGATATTTTTCATCCTCCGCGATATAGTTAATATATCTCATATTATTATTGATTCAATATTGTAATATACAGTATTGTGGTGTTTTGTGTGCTTTAAAATTAAGTGCACAATCGTTTCGAACACATAAAAATTTAAGGATGGAAAAAATACTTACAGCCTGTTTTCTATTGATTTTCACACAGGTTTATTCACAAAAAACAATTCAACTTTTAGATCAGGAAACTGAACATCCCATTGCATTTGCCCACTACCTTTATCAAAATCAAAAAGGAAATACCAATGCAAATGGTGAATTTACCATCGAGTATATCAAAGGAGAAAAGCTTTTCCTATCGCATGTAAACTATGGGAAAATTTCGTTTACCGATAGCGAAATAAAAACGGCCTTACAATCTGGCAAGATTTATATGAGTAAAACCTATGTTAGCTTGCTGCCAACCACAATTATTGCCCGAAAAAGAACTGCAAAAGAATCGGAAACCATGCAAATCAATTCAAGCGATAAGCTTTCGCATGATGCTGGTGAATTTTTGAGTCAATCGGGATTGATTGGAGGCATTCGCAAAAGTGGCAGCTACGGATTCGATCCGGTAATGCGAGGTTTTAAATACGATCAGCTAAACATTGTAATGGATAACGGAATGAGTGCCACAGCTGCTTGTCCCAACCGAATGGATCCACCAATTAGCCAAATTCCTTTAAATATGGTCGATAAAGTTGAGATTATGAAAGGGCCGCATTCATTGCGATATGGAAATTCTTTTGGAGGAAGTATTCATTTCAAATCATCGAGCAATGGATTTGCTGATAAAGCTACAGCTTTTGGACGCGCTACTGCAAGTTACGAAAGCAATGGAGAAATATTTAGAACCGAAGCATTGGCAGGTGCCAAAGGCAAGTTCTACAATTTTGGCATTTTTGGTGCATACAGCGAAGGTTCAGATTATGAGGATGGCAATGGCGATAAGGTGGCTTCGGGTTTTAATCGAAGAAACATTGGATTGGTCAGTAATTTTAAACTATCCGATTCACAAACACTTCAATTGTCGGGCAATAACAATTATGCCGAAGATGTTGACTTTCCGGCATTGAATATGGATTTGCGAGAAGATGACACCAAAATGATAAGTGTTGGACACAAAATCACGTTCAAAAACGCGGCATTGGCTTCCATTTCAACATCGGCAAATGCTTCTTTTGTTGATCATGAAATGGATAATCTGACAAAGAATTTAAATCCACGAAAAGTGAATGCAATTACCGAGGCTGAAACAAAGAATTATGCATTTCGATCGGAAGCTGCTTTTCAATTTAAAGAAAGTTCCTTTTTTACAGGGGTAGATTATAAATCAGAACAAGCGGAAGGAATAAGAAGTAGAAACATGTTGATGGGCCCAATGGCAGGAAAAACAGTGTATGATAACATCTGGCAAGACAGTAAAATTGAAAAACTTGGTGTTTTTGGAGAGTATCATTTTGCTCTTGACGAAACCTATTTTGTTGCCTCTGCCAGAATTGAACACAATTCGGCTGAGAGTGATGGCAAAGCTTCAAATTTTGTAAGTGTAAACCCTAATGATCCTTCCGATGAAATGAATTTTTCATTTAGTTTTGGTGCAACTCAGGATATTTTTGAACAAGTGAGAATGGGTATTTGGTTTGGTAGAGCTGAACGAAGCGGAAGTTTGACGGAAAAGTTTATCAATCACATTCCTGTTGATGTTGATCCTTACGAAAGAATTGGTAATCCTGATTTAGATCCGGAGATTAACTACCAACTTGACTATAATATTAACTTGAGAACAGAATATTTTTCTTTGGATATTAACCTGTTTAACTCATGGTTAAGAGATTATATTAGCTCTGAAATCAGGTCGGATCTTACTCCATTAATGGCTACAGCTCCTGGAGTAAAGCAGTTTGTAAACATTGATAAAGCTGTAATGCGAGGCTTCGAAATTGGTTTCAATCAGTCCATCACAAACAATTTGTATCACAGATTAAATCTGGCTTATACCTACGGCAAAAACAAGGAAATCAATCAGCCATTGCCTGAAATTCCACCTTTGGATATTCGATACAATTTGGGTGTGCATTTGTGCAAGCAAAAGTTTACTCCTGAGTTGATGCTAAGATACGCAGCCAAACAAGATCGAATCGCAGAAAATTATGGAGAAACGAAAACACCTGATTTTACAGTTCTCGATTTTAAAGCAAGCTATTTGTTTTCCGATCATTTTCAGATTATGGGAGGAATCAGAAATTTATTCGATGAAGCCTACTACGAACATTTAAGCCGATCGGTAAAAGGCAGCAGTCAGGCAATTTATGCTCCGGGTAGAAACTTTTATTTGACTTTAAGCATTAAACTATGATTTAATTTTCTCGCAGATCAACGTAGATATGATTTGAGTTGATCTGCGAGAAATATTATTTCGTGATAATCATTCCCTCATCGCCAACCAAAAGAAATAGCTGAAGTGAGCAAGAATTATTTAGTAGTTGTTGGCAAGTATTCAAACATTTCCGCGCTACCAAATTGTAGAATGCCTCCTCTTCCGAGAATGGAATGATATCCAAAATAGCATTGGCCAATTTCAATTCCTTGATTTTATTTTGAATCTCTTCAGAGTAACCAGATTGTCTGGCCAAATCGGCAACAAAATCCGCATTAAAAACAACATTTTTGCTGTGAGTATTCAGGTGTCCTTCGGCTAGCTTTACCGATTTTCCGAACATGATGGCCAAATTGATTTTCTCTATTCCTTCATCCACACCCAATTTAATAGTATCTCCAACCAAATTCCCGAAATGAATATATGCGACTGATGGTAGATGTGGAAAATCCTTCTTCAAACGATTTTCGCTTCGTTTGCCTGATGTTAATACAATCTCGGAACACTGATTGCCTATGGCCACCTTTACCTGCTGCTTGATGCTTGCCAAAAATGCTTCGTTCGATAGTGGTTTTACAATTCCGGTAGTACCGATAATCGAAATGCCACCTTCCACTCCAATTCTTGGGTTAAAGGTTAGTTTCGCCAATTCTTCTCCTTCCGGGATAAAGGCCTTCACTTCAAAAGCCAAGTCCATTTCGTATTGATCAGACAAGCTTTCCAGAAGATTGGAAACCATTTTTTGGGGAACTGGATTAATAGCTGGTTTTCCTACTTCCACCTGCAACCCTGGTAAAGTAACCAAGCCGACTCCCTTTCCTCGTAAAAAGTGTACGCCAGCTTTATCCGAAACCATCAATTCACAGCCTATCTCTTTTGCATGGGTCACATCAGGATCATCACCAGAATCTTTTATTACCACACATGAGACTGATTTGCTTGACAGCTTTTCGGGGAAAATAGGATATTTGGCCTTTTCTCCTCCTGGCAATTCAACCTCAACCCATTGGGGAAATTTTTGTTCTGCCAAAGCCAGAAAACAAGCTTTTGTTGCAGCAGTTAAGCAAGTTCCTGTGGTAAATCCACTTCTCAATTGGCCCTCTATCTTTAGGCTCGATTTTTTTACCTGATAAAATTGCTGCAGAAAAGCTTTGGGATCATCTACCACATAATCGAAAGCAGGTAATTGGGGGCGCTTTACCACCCACAAAGGAATATTCAACTGCTCGGCAACTTTCACTTTTGTTTCGAACAATCCTGATTCTCCACTCTCTTTCGAAAGTAAAATTTCAACATTCAACTTCTTTGTTAAAATCGCCAATTCCTCAACACCTGCCTTGGGATTCATGGGAATTACAAACTGGTAATCCAGATCAGTTTCACTTGCTTTTTGGCGGCTAAGATCAGTATCTAAAATCCTAAAATAACAAGTTCTTTGATTCCAAAGTAATCTTAATTTGTTAATGGTCTGTACTCCTGTTAAGGCCAATATGTTCTGATAATCTTCCTGCAAAAGTGTCTCCGTCATGCTCTCGTAAGAATCGAACAAACGAACTTGTTTCGATGATTTGATCTCTGGAAATTTCCTCTCGTAACGGATACA
>JAOARS010000080.1 GCA_025210415.1 Marinifilum sp.
AAAAGCTTTTTATTGTTGATGCTCTCACTAAAGTGAGGGTATCAATTGTAAAGCCACAATACAGAAAATGCAGCTCTGCTTTCATCAACTCAGAGCATCACTTGGAGTGATACCCTCAGGACATGTCCAAAAAGTAATTTATCCGCAAAACCAAGAGTTTTTATCCTTCTGTTCGTTAGATGAGAATCCCAAAAGTTCATTCTTAAATCATGCAATTTTAGATGAATGTGATGACTATTTTGTGCTCCAAATAATCTTCAATTTTAATATAAGAGATCATTTTGCGGCAAATTATTCGTTAAGATGAGTTAGAGGCAAAATTTTGTACTAAATAACCGCCTAAATTGATTTTGGATTGAAATTTTGCACAAAATATTCGCAAATATTGATTTTGAAGCTCAGAATTGTACAAAATAATCATCAAAATCGATCTTTATGTCCAGATTTGCACAAAATTTTGACAAATATCGATCCTGAACGAGAAATTTGTACAAAATTCACTTCCAAATCGATTTTAACGCCCGGATTTGTACAAAATAATCGCCAAGATTGGTTCTGAAGTTCAAATTAGTACAAAATAAACGTCACATCTCATTTGTCCTTTATTTAGTGCACAAACTTCGCCCAATTGATTTTTGTGTTTATTTTGCTTACTCGCTCAAAGTTATACTGATCATCATTTTGAGTGTATTTCAACCGCAGTATTCGAAATTGTGAAATAGCCGATAAAAAAGAACCCACTTGCAATACATCTACAAGTGGGTTTTGATATCTTAACGTGAGTTCAGTTATCGCGTAATTTTCACACGTTCGGTTGGTGCTGAGTTTTGATTTCGCGCATCAACAACTGCGTTTAATTTTGTGGCTAAATCGGCGAAAGCCATACCAACAACAGAGTCTTCGTTAACTGCTGCAGGTTTTCCATTATCGCCACCTTCGCGAATGCTTTGAACAATCGGAATTTGTCCTAACAAGTCAATTCCTTTTTCTTCAGCAAGTTTTTTACAGCCATCTTTACCGAAAATGTAGTATTTGTTTTCAGGCAATTCGGCAGGGGTAAACCAAGCCATATTTTCAACCATTCCCAATACAGGAACATTAACACCCGGGCCTTCGAACATGCTAATTCCTTTAATGGCATCGGCCAAAGCAACTTCTTGCGGCGTACTTACCACAATGGCTCCGGTTACCGGAACTGTTTGCACCAATGTAAGATGAATATCGCTGGTTCCTGGTGGCAAATCAATTAAAACGTAGTCTAATTCTCCCCAGTTTCCTTCTTCAATCATCTGCTTTAATGCATTCGAAGCCATTGGCCCACGCCAAACAGTTGCTTGTGCAGGATCAACAAAGAAACCAATAGAGAGCATTTTAACACCGTAAGCCTCATGTGGCTCAATTAAATCTTTGCCATCAACATTTACCAAGTTAGGACGAGCTGTTTCTGCACCAAACATTAATGGAACCGACGGGCCAAAAATATCAGCATCAATCAACCCAACTTTAGCTCCGGCCTTTGCCAATGCAACCGCCAAATTCGAAGAAACCGTTGATTTTCCAACACCACCTTTACCCGATGCAACTGCAATAATATTTTTAACCTTTGGCAAAACCGTTGGTTCATCTACAACGTGCATTGCTTTTACCTTGATGTTTCCTTTAATTTCAGCTTCTTTGTCAACAAATTTTAAAATGGCAGAAACACAGGCTTTTTTCAATGGAATGATATTCGGATCGTCTGACTTTTGAACAACCAAATCGAAACCAATTTTCTTTCCTTCTATTTTGATATTACGAACCATATCCAATCCCATGATATCCTTATCGGTACCCGGATATTGAACCAATTTTAAAGCATCCGTAATTTGCTTTTGAGTGTAACTCATGATTTATAACTATTAATTCTTTAATGTACTTTTAGTGCGAATTTCGTAAGTATTTATCTGATCTGAAATTCGGTATGTTACCTGTAAAGGTAAATATTTAGAATGAATTTAAATAGAATCCCAATCAAGTTCTTTCATCGGATCCCAAAATATTTTATCGAAGTTTTGTATTTGATCATTAATTACAACAATTCCTTCGTTTTCAAGAAGTTCTTGCATTAAATTCTCTCCCGGAAAATGATGTTTTCCAC
The DNA here is from genome assembly GCA_025210415.1 of Marinifilum sp. Classification (GTDB taxonomy): domain Bacteria; phylum Bacteroidota; class Bacteroidia; order Bacteroidales; family Marinifilaceae; genus Marinifilum. The sequence goes on from JAOARS010000080.1 coordinate 2,138, forward strand.
TAAGCATTCCCAAACGATTTACCACACGATGCGCCGGCACATATTCTTTGCTCGAATGAGATTGGTTCATGGCCCAACCAACCATTCTGGAACCACGAGGCGACCCTACAAATTTGGCAACCGCACCATAGCTTGTAGCTCTTCCGGCAGGAATTTGCCGAACTACTTCATAAATCCTATCATATAAATCGGACATTATTCTGTTCTTTTGTCTCTACCAAAACTTCTGTAAGAATCCAACTCAATTTCTACATCAGGTTCAATAAATTCAGATTTTCCTTCGAGCATAAATTTCTGATATTTAATTGGAATCCCTCTGTCTAAAAATTGTTGTTCGTAAAAAGTTCTGATTGAAAGTATATCATCAGCCATACCAGAATTGTACAAGTCATTGGTATCTACATCAACCAAAAGGTTATTTTCCTTAATCACATATGATGTATATTCATAAAGGAAGTTACTATCGGTTTTTAGATGTATTATTCCATTCTTTGTAAGCAGGTTTGAATAAAGCTTGAGAAAGCGAGTTCCCGTAAGTCTTTTTCTTTCTTTTTTCATTTGCGGATCGGGAAAGGTAATCCAGATTTCAGAAATCTCACCCAATTCAAATATCGATTCCAGCAGTTCGGCTTTGGTTCTGATAAAGCCAACATTATCCAAACCTTCTTCAATAGCAGTTTTGGCTCCACGCCACATTCTGGCTCCTTTAATATCAATTCCAATAAAGTTTTTATTCGGAAATTTTCGAGCCAAGCCTACCGAATATTCACCTTTTCCGCATCCAACTTCAAGAACAATTGGATTATCATTTTTAAATACTTCTTTGTTCCACTTTCCTTTTAAATGATAATTTGTCTCCCAAACTTCGTTGTGAGTTGGTTGAAATACATTATCAAAAGTTTCCATCTCAGCAAAACGCTGTAATTTATTCTTTCCCACGATTAAACGCTAAAAATATTATTGATTTGATTTTTCAAGTCTTAAGCCAACATTAACTACTTCCTTTAATTCCTCATCGCGCATTCCCTGGACAATTTCGAATACATAAACTCCCGATTTAGGGAAAACCACATTCTGCTTGTAAGGAATTTGTAAATCGAAAATATCTCCGAATCCACTTCCATGCCATTCTCCTTTTTCACTGGCCAAATTGCATTCAAATTTATCTTCGAGCACACTGCCGTCCGGCGATGTTCTTTTAATAAACAACCACATGTTACTGTATGCATATGCACCGGTGTTTCGAACATTTACATGCAAATTGTGAACACCAATTGTATCGGTAACATCAATCTCAAAACGAAGTGTGTGATTCATATTCCAAGTATAGTCAGGAATTTTCTGATACGCTTCGTAAACACGATTCGAATCGCAAGATTGAGTTGACAATGCAATTGCTGCCATGTAAAAAATCCAAATCAGTTTGTTCATGATTGCGACGGCTTGTTAGGTTTTCTAGGTTTACGACGAAACTTTCTTTTCCCTTTTCGTTTGTTTGGATTATCCTTTTTATCAAATCGATTCAAACTATCTTGGCCTACTACATTTTCATAGTCCAAAGATTTTTTAGAGTCATTCGATTTATCGGAAACCAGTTTATCAACCTTGATTCCTTTCTTGTTTAAACGGATAATTTCCTTAACTCTATCAACGGAAACCTGAACCATATTCATCGAATTGAATTTATCCCATGAATACCACATTTGTCGTTTAAAAATATCTGTTTTCTGATGATAAGCTGTTCCATCCTTGGTTTCCAACGGAATGCTTGTATTCGGAAAATCTTTTTGAGCATCGATATAACAATCCAGCTCAAAATTCAGGCAGCACTTCAATTTACCACACTGTCCTGCTAATTTCTGAGGGTTTAAAGATATTTCCTGATAGCGAGCCGCATTCGTAGTAACCGATACAAAATTGGTAATCCATGTAGAACAACACAGTTCTCTGCCACACGGCCCAATTCCTCCAATTCTACCTGCTTCCTGACGAGCTCCAATCTGGCGCATTTCAATTCTGATTTTGAATTGTTCTGCCAAAACCTTAATCAATTGTCTAAAATCAACTCTATCATCGGCAATGTAATAGAATATTGCCTTCGTTTTGTCTCCCTGATATTCCACATCACCAATTTTCATATTAAGCCTTAACTCAGCAGATATTTGGCGAGCTTTAATCATGGTTTTGTGTTCCAGTGCAATGGCTTCATGCCATTTTTCGATATCAACAGGCTTGGCTTTTCTGTATACTTTCTTAGCCTCGTATGTATTCGGATCCAGTTTTTGTTTGCGCATTTGCTCAACAACCAAATCGCCGGTTAAGGATACAATACCGATATCATGTCCTGGTGATGCTTCCACTGCTACCACATCACCTCTTTGTAATCTTAATTGATTTGTATTTGAATAGAATCCCTTGCGGGTATTCTTAAATTTTATTTCAACAACATCCGGACATTGTGCACTTTCAGGAACATCTTTCAACCAATCGTAAACATCGAGCTTACCAGCCAGCAAACGATGGTCTCTTTTATTGGATGCGCAGCCTTCGCATTTTCCTTTTAGTTCCTTTTTTTCTGTCATATATATATTGATTATTAGTCGATAATCGACCGCAAAATTAGCGAATTTAATTTACAAACCTTTAAAGGTAATTATTTCGAAAAATTATTGGGTGCTTAAGGGCGTAATAATTTAACCAGCTTTAAGCCCAAATCAAGAAAAACAATTTTTGCGTTGGCATTTCTTTCAATGTCGGTATAAGCTTTCGAAAGCTCATCAGAAATTATCCAAACATTGTCTTCGTTGATATAAGGAGAAAATCTTTGCGAAAAATTCATTTCCTCTCCACTTAAATAAACCATTTCGGCTTGTTTTAGGTTCAGAATAAAATTTTCGCGAATCATTCTAACTGCATAATTCAAAAAACTTTTCTGGCGTTCGCGCCCAATTGTCGAAATTTCTTCGGCCCAATCCATAATATCTGTTACATTACGAGCATAACAACGTCGCATTATGGAAACAAAGTTTTCAAAATTCTCTGCATTTTCATCCGAATTTTGAATCAGAATTCTTGCCTTGCGATAGCTTCCTTCCGATAAACGAACAACATTTTTTAATTCCTGCTCATTAAGACTGAATTCATTTTTAACCGCAACTGACAATGATTCCTGATCAATTGCTGGAATTTTAATCAATTGTGTTCGTGACAATATGGTTTGCAGAATTTTATCAGGTTCTTCTGACACCATAAAAAACAAAGTTTTAGATGGTGGCTCCTCAATCATTTTTAGCAGTTTGTTGGCACATGAAGTATGCATCTTTTCTGGCAACCAAATGATCATTACCTTATAGTCCGATTCATAAGTCTTTAAGCTTAGCTTCCTGATAATCTCATTACTTTCACCAGAATAGATCATCCCTTGTGAGTTGTCCACTCCAAGGGTTCTGTACCAATCTCCAATGTCAAAATAAGAATCACTCTCTATTTGCGAACGCCACAGTTCAATAAAATTATCGCTTACCGGATTGGTAAAGCCTTTTCCCTTAACAACAGGGAAAACAAAGTGCAAATCGGGATGAATGAGCTTGGCATATTTTTTACATGACGAACAAATTCCGCATGAATCATTGTCTTTTTTATCCAAACATGAAACGTACTGAGCAAATGCAATTGCCATAGAAAGTTTTCCAACTCCTTTTGGCCCAATTAACAATTGAGCATGACTTACCCTGTTTTCTTTTACTGTTTGAATAAAACGTTGTTTGACCTCTTTGTGGCCAATTATATCGTTAAATTGCATGTAGTTGAGTTCTGAAAATACAACAAACCTATTAGAAGCAAAGAGGTGAGATGAATCGTTTTGAAGCAATACTGTAAATCAATATCTCCTCTCGCTTTAAGGCTACCCAAAGTTATAAAAATATCCGGAAGTGAATTTTCGAATCAATGACCTGTTTAACGAAGTTCGATATTTCGTATCCCGACTAAAATGAAAGGATCAATTGTAAACCACAATACAAAAAATACAGCTCTGTTTTCAACAACTGAGAGCATCACTTGAAGTGATACCCTCAGGGCACCTGTATTTCGTATCCCCACTAAAGTTCGGGTTGCGAATAAATCCACAATGCGATGCACAATAAAAAAGTTAAACCATTTTTGCCCAATTGTTTTGGAAACAGCGTTTTAAAAGCTTTTTATTTTTACTGCTCTCACTAAGGTGAGGGGATCAATTGTAAACCACAATACAGAAAATACAGTTCTGTTTTCAACAACTGAGAGCATCACTTGAAGTGATACCCTCAGGGTACAACAAACCCCTTTTTCATTATAACTACTTACAGTTTAGGCTTAGATCAAACTCACGCTATTTAAGAACTGATAACAGTTATTTTAATGTATCTTTATTAAGTCTTTTCAGCTCATTCACATCAATCAAGTCCTTCGGTCTTCCTGCCTTTATTTTAGAGGATATCAAATCTTCAAATGCCAATACATTATATTTCTTCAGAGGATTATTATTTAAAAAGACTTCTACAGAATCATTAAAAGCATCTTCAAAACTCTTATCAGGATTAAACTTTGTTATTAATTCCAGATCAAATACAGGGCTTATTTTAATTGATATATTTTGTAGGCCTTTTTTTACATCTTCCGGATAATCATCAAATTCATATCCCATTTGGTTCAAAACAGTTTTTAATCGAATCAGGTTATCAACACTCAGGTCTATCCAGAAATCTATATCTGCGGAATGACGTTGAAATCCATGAAAATTTACTGCTCCTCCACCTACCATTATCATTCTAACTCCATTCTCTGTAGATCTTTGAATGAATTCTTCAACAACTGAATCCCATTTTTCCATTATAAAGATTTTTCCAAGGTGAAGTTATTGAGATCATTCTCTTTCTTTGTGGTATAAATCTTAGAAGAATCTCTTATCAGCTGAAAAAAGAAATGCATTCTTTCTTCAGGAGATCTCTGTAATGCTTCCCTATCTCTCCTACTATTTGATTCATCTTTAGATTCAAACCTAAGTTGTTTCATAATTTTGTGTTACTAAGTTTTGTTCCCTTTTTCAAAGTTACAAAAAATCTTATAGCCTATATTTTGGCACATGTTTGATTTACACATTTCAACATTCTCATATTTCAGGAGTAGACAGAAAATGCAGTTTTGTTTTCATCAACTGAGAGCATCACTTGGTGTGATACCCTCAGGGCACCTGTATTTCGTATCCCGACTAAAGTTCGGGTTACGAATAAATCCACAATGCGATGCACAATAGAAAATCTAAGCTATTTTTTACCCAACTGTACCAAAAACAGCGTTTTAAAAGCTTTTTACTGTTGATGCTCTCACGAAAGAAAGGGTAGCAATTCAACACCACAATACTCATAATGCAGTACTGTTTACGTCTCCTGAGAGCATAACTTGGAGTGGTCCCCTCAG